>CAMQRG010000062.1 GCA_947036475.1 uncultured Clostridia bacterium | reverse complement strand
AAAAAGAATATTTTTTTTATGAAAACTGACGCTTGATTTCTCCGGAAAGCCGCGAAAACAGCATTTTTTCCTGCCGCAGTGTTCCGTCATTTTTACTTTTCCGCGAAACCTTCGCCCAAAACTTCCCGTATATCCGTCAGAAGGAAAAAGGCGTTTCGGTCAATATTCACGATAATACTTTTTACGAAATGAATTTCTTTTTGGGAAAAGACACAAAAGAGCACATCGCGCTCTGTGCCGGTGTATTTGCCCTTTGCCGGGAACGCTGTCACGCCGCGCCCCAGCTCAGAAAGGAGTGCTTTAGCAATCTCCTCGTTTTTATCAGAAATAATCCACGCCGCCTGCGCGAAGTTTACCCCTTCCGTTGCCCAGACAATCCATTTTTCCGTCACAAACACCGCCAGAACCGCATACAGCGAACTTTCTATGCCAAACATTGCCAGTCCCGCCAGTATAATTGCCGCGTCCAGCACGAATATCAGCTTGGAAACGGAAAACTGCCGAAAATGCAGGTGCAGAAGCGTTGCCGCCAGGTCCACACCGCCTGTCGTCGCACCTGCGGCCAGCACAAGCCCCAGTCCAACGCCCATTGCCGTACCGCCGAACACCGCCGCCAGCAGCGGGTCAGACGTTGTAATCGGAAAAAGTTCCTCCAAAAACAGCATGACAGAAAACAAAACTCCCGTCAGTATGCTCTTGCCCATGAACCGCCGTCCTTTTTTGCGCCACGCATAAAGGAACAGCGGAAGATTCAACAGAAGGTTTGTCAGCCAAAGCGGAATATGCAGGGCAAATTCGCGTTTTGTCCAATCGTCCAGCATAATGCCAATACCTGTTATCCCGCCGACAACCAGCTTTGCATGTTCAAAAAAGCCTTCCGTAGCAATCGCCATCAGTGCCGTACCTGCCAAAAGACAAAGCCAGTCGCGTTTATAGAGTTTATCCATGTCCTCACGCTCCTAAAAAACAAGACCGTGGGGCTCTGCCCCACCTCCCCGCAAGCCCTTTGAAAAGGGCTTGACCCCAAACTTTATTGCAGCCGCATATCCATGCTGCGGAATGTTTTAATCAAAATTCACTCTCTGCAAAACTACGTTTTGCAGAAATTCGGGTCAAGGGCTGAAAGCCCTTGCAGGGTGCGGGACAGAGTCCCGCGGTCTTATCTCTCTTTTAGGACTGTCAGCGCGAAAACCGGCAGCCGCAGCATGCGCCGCCAGCGTTTGGGCTGCGTAATGAGCCGGTAAAACCATTCCAGCCCCAGACTGCGGAATACCTCAGGCGCACGCTTCACATTGCCTGACATCACGTCAAAGCACCCACCGACTCCAATGCAGAGTTTTGCACCCGTCTGCCGCATATGCTCCGCAATCCATTTCTCCTGCTTCGGCGCGCCCAGTCCTACTAACAGTATGGACGGGGAATGTTTTTTTATGTCCTCCAATATCTTTTTTTCTTCCTTTTCATCAAAATAGCCGTTATGCACCCCAACGATTTTCAGCCCCGGGTAATCCTTCCGCATCTTTCTTGCCGCCGCAGCCGCAACGCCCGGTGCGCCGCCAAAGAAATAAAAGGTTTCCTCCGTAGCTGCAAGGTCCCGCATCAGCCTCTGCGTCAGGTCATAGCCCGCAACGCGTTCCGGCAGGCGTTTTTCGCTGTATTTCGATGCCCAGACCACACCGATGCCGTCCGGCACAACCATATCCGCTTTTTTCAGTATCTCCCGAAGTTCTCCGTCCGTCCTTGCTTCCATCACGATTTCCGGGTTCGGCGTGCAGATGTAATGCTGCCCTTCCGCCCGCAGGAAACCCTTTGCCTTTTCGGCAGCCTCCTCCATCGTCACCACGTCAAACGCCACGTCAAGAATACGCGTCTGTTTCCGTCCCATTCCATCGACCTCTTTCATTTCTTCTTTTTCAGCAGCCGTTCCAGATATTTTTCATTCCGATGCGCCATTTTTTCCAGCAGAGCCTCTTTTTCCTCCAATATGGCAACATATTCCGCCTTGCGCGAAACCACATTTTCCACCAGTGCAAGCGTCTGTTCCATATCAAAATCCTTCAGGCGCCCGCCGCTCGGCATATCCAGCTTTTCCAGATAATACTCAATTTTCGGGTCATAAACAAACCCAATCAGCGGCACCCTCTGCCTTGCCGCAAAAATCAGCGTATGCAGGCGCATACTCAGTATAAAATCCGCAAGGCTAATAATGCCCATAACCTCATACGGCGAATAGCTCCCGCGCAGGATATATGCGGGCTGTGTCATCTTCCGGCAGACCTTTTCGCTGACCTCCACGTCATTCGGCGTCTGCATGGACAGAAAAACAAGCGTCCTGTCATATTTTTCCGCCACCGTATCGCAGAGTTTGGCAAACCTGCCGATAAACTGGCTCATGCCCTTCCAGTTGCGTACGGAAACCACTACCATCGGCTTATCCATAGGCACACCCTCCGCCGCCAGCAGTTCTTTTGCCTGTTCCGGCGCGATGCCGTCCATCGTAAACACAGGGTCAGCCGTCACAAAGCATTTTTTCGGGTTTACCCCCATGGAAAGCAGTTCTTCGTAGGAATTTTCTTCCCGCAGTGTAATGAGGTCCGCCCTGTTGACGACCTGCTTCACCAGTCTGCGGTTCCGCCTGCCGGAAACAGGGCCGATTCCGTTGGCGTAAAGCATGACCTTTTTGCGCATCAGCTTTGCCGCCACCGTAATGGAAAGATAATACATCAGCGAACGCGTGCTTGTGCTGTCCTGTAAAAGCGAGCCGCCGCCTGAGAGCAGTACGTCACATTTGCGGATGGCCCGCAGGACGTCCCGCACGCCAAAGCGGTAAACGGCTTCTATGCCGTATTTCTCCTTGGTTTCCTCCGGCTTGTTGGAAAGCACAGTGATATGGACGTTTTCGCCCAGTTCCTGTATATTTTTATGCATGGAAAGCATAATTGCCTCGTCGCCTGTGTTGTTAAAGCCATAGTAGCCGCTCATCACCACATTGTACTGCGGCGCATGGCTTTCCTGCCAGGCTGCGTCATATGCTTTTACACAGTCCGCTGCCATTTTGCTGACGGAATAATATTCAAAAATGACTTCCCTGCCGTATTTCCCCGCCTGCCGCCGTTCTTCCGGCGTCATTTTATGAAATGTATATATTACATCGCGGAACAGCAGTTCTTCGCTGGACATCTCACAGCCCCGGCAGCAGAAATTATTTTCCTGCGCCGTTTCCAGTTTATCCGGCGTAAAAATACCAATATAGCCTTCGTTTCCGGCAACCACAACCGTTTTTTCCGCCGCCATAGCCTCCAGCGCGGAACGGCTCACGCCTACGAACACGTCAGCCACCGCGACAAATTCGTTAATATCCGTCCGCCCGCCTGTCATGGTAACACATTCCCGCCCAATTTCGGCGTTGGCGGCGCGGCTTTTTTCCAGCATCTCGTCATATACGTCGCCGCCGCCCACAATCAGCATACGCAGCCCCGGTATTTCCGCCGCCAGCCTTGGCGCAAGCGCAATCAGCTGTCTGGCAACCAACGCGCGGCTCTCGTCCATACGGCTGACGTAAACAAGCGTCGGTTCGCTCTCTTTCAGTCCAAATTCCTTCCGTATTCGGCTCCCGTCCGTATCCGGCGAAAATTTATCCGTATCAATGCCGTTAATGGTTACAAAAATGTCCTCACTCCGCACCTTGTAATTATCCATCAGGTACTGCCGGATATCCTCGCTGACCGCAACAACCTTCTGTCCCCAGTTCGTCAGGTATTTCAGGCCCATACCAGTATAAAATACCCAGTGCGCGGAAGTCACAAACGTAAACGCGTTTTTCATTCTCCGTTTCAGCAGACCGCAGATAAACCCCGGTATCCTTGCGTGGGAATGGACAATATCCACATTTTCCTTTTTTACAATCCGTTTCAGCAGGAAATAGGAACGGAGCATTTTGAAAATATTCCGCTGGTTCATCGGCACATGGTAATGCCGGATGCCCGCCGCCGCCAGTTCCTTTTCATAGACCCCTCCGTTGGAGGCAACGATGATGTCATACCCCTGTTTTTTCAGTTCCTTGGAAAGTTCCACAACATGCGTTTCCGCCCCGCCGATTTCCAAGCCCATCAGCGTCATCAGTATTTTATATTTCATGCTCTCCCACCTGTCAGTCGGCGATGCTTGTCACCTTGATTACGGGCATCGCGTATTTTGTAAAAGTATTCATCTCCGAATTGGCTTTCAGTTCCACAACGCCGTCCACAAAATATCCTTCGTCCTTCTCAATGATAGAGCCTTCAATGGTCAGCGTTACGCCGTAATAATCCGGATATTCCGCCTGTCTGACTGTCCCGTCCGCCGCAATGACGCTTTTCATCATTGGCGCATAGGAAACATCTTTAATTTCTCCGATGCAGATACCCGTTTTGTCGTCAAAAATCAGGTCGCCTTTATGCAGAGCCTCCGCTGTAGCAATGCGCACCTCGTCAATAAACGCCGTATATTCCCGTTTTGTCGCCTCAGCTTCAACCCCGGCAGATTCTCTGCTGTTGACAAAGCCAAATTTATAGATAGCAAGCACACATACGGCCGCCAGCACCAGTATCATCAACACGTCCACAATGTTTGGTTTCCGTTTCGCCATATCACTCACCGTCCCTTACTTCTACAACAATGCCCTTGAACGCATAGCCTTTACCCTTCACGTTCAGCTCCATACCGACTTTCACCGTCGTACCTTCCACAGTAATATCACGTTCCGTTTCCGTACCCTGTCCGGCAATCGTCAGATATATCGTACTGTAACCCTCCACAGGAACTTTGCGGAACGCTTCTTCCTGTTCATCGAAAACCGTTTCTGTGTAAGGCTCCGTCCGGAAATCCTCTACAGTGCCCAGATAAACAGAAGTGGAGCTGTTGTAGGCATTGCCGCCGACAACGGGAAAATCTGCCGTTTCGTCCAGCACCTCAGGCCCCATTACAACATAGGAGTAAACCTTTCCCGCCGCCTGTTCCGCCTGCCCTTTTCCGGCAAGCAGTTTCCAGCCGATGACCGCACCCAGAAGTACAATCAAAATCAGCAGAATATCCACAATATTGAAAACGCCGAACAGCTTTTTTCTTTTTTTCTCGTTCATGTTTGTTCCTCCGTATAGAGTTTTTCAATCCGTTTCGTCATTTTATCCGCCGCGAAATGCTTTCGTACATATTCCCGCGCCGCCGTCCCCATTTCACGCCGTTTCGCATCGTCCGCAAGCAGTTCCAGCAGGCGTTCCGCCAGCGCGCCGCTGTCCCCGACAGGCACGAGATACCCCGTTTCCCCCTGCCGGATAACCTCGGAAACGCCGCCGCTGTCCGTCCCCACAGCGGGCACACCCGCCCACATGGATTCAATGATGGAAAGACAAAGCGCCTCCTGTCTGGAAGTGATTACGGCAATATCCAAAGCCGCCTCCAGGCGTTCTACGTCCCGCTGAAAGCCCGTAAACACAACACGCTCCGCAATGCCGAGTTCCGCTGCCTGTTTTTCCAGTTCTTCCCGCAGGCTGCCAGTGCCAATGATGTAAAACCGCACGTCCTGCCGCTTTTCCAGCACCTGAGCCGCTGCCCGCAGGAGCGTGCCATGGTCTTTGACTTCTTCCAGCCTTGCCGCCATGCCGACGGCATATTCCCCTGGTTTCCCGCCAAATGCCGCCAGCGTTTCCGTCCGTTCCGCCGCCGTCAGAATCGGAATGTCCTCAATGCCGTTCGGCACAGTTGCAACCTGCTTCGGGCTTGTCCCGCCCTCTATCATGCTGCGGCGCACCGCCTTGCTCACCGCGATAATGGTATCGCTGAACCTCCGATTGACTGCCCGCCGGACGAGCCTTTTCGGGAACGTCCCCGGCACGCCCTCCATACAGTGTTTCGTGCAGAATATTTTTTGCACCCCCGCGCGTCTCGCCGCCATTCTTGCCGTCATGCTGGCGTGCGTGTGTACAATATCCGGCTTCTCTTTCCGGAATACCGCCGCAAGCGGCCGCATTGCCTTCGGGTCGTAGGATTTATCTTCCATCTCCGGCATGGCAAGCACAGGCACGTCCAGCCCCCGCACCGCTTCACAGAGCAGGCTGTCCGCCGGAAGTACAACAGAAACCTCAAACCGTTCCCTGTCATAATGTTTCAGATAATTCAAAAGCCACCGTCCCGCGCCGCCGATATTCCGGTCAGTCAGTACATGAAATACCTTTATCTTTTTTCCCTGCGCCATTCGTTTTCCCCCACTCTCACAGCCGCCATACTGATACCGATAAAGCACCAGAACAGCAGAACAATACGATAGTCAAACCAAAGGTGGTCCGTCATGCCCTGCAATAACAGCCCCGCAAAGCCGCCGAACATTGCCCCCAGAAGGACCTTAAAACGGCGGGGTGTTTTCCCCATCGCGGAATAGAGCCGCTGAAAGAAGAACACCAGAAGGAGCACAAGCAGCACAAAGCCGACAATACCCAATTCTATAAATTCCTCCAGAAACAGGTTATGCGCATGGTAGGCGTTCGCCGCCTCAAAGGAGAACAGCGGGTAAATCTGCGGGAACGCGCCGATGCCGATGCCCGTTGCCCAATAATGCTGTATAATCTCCCCCGAAGCCTTGTAAATGGAAAGGCGGTAAAGGGACGAGGAATCGCTCATCGTCAGCGAACTTGCCAGCCTGCTCCAAAGGCTTGCAGGAAGTACAAACGGCATAGCCGCCAGCCCTGCGATACCTACGGGCAGCAGCCGCCGCTCCGCCAAAAGCACGAACAGCCCCGCCGAAAACAGCAGTCCCAGCATTGCCCCGCGGGAATTTGTCGCCAGAAGCCCCAGACAGAGCACTACGAAACAGCCCGCATAAAACAGTTTCCCCAGCCAGTTCCGCACCTTCCAGAGCATACCCGCCGCCAGAGAAGCCACAATGATGAGGTATTCGCCCAGTACGTTCGGGTTGTTGAATGTTGCATAGGCGCGTGTCGCAATATTGAAGCTCTCCGCGTCCACCCAGGCCTCGTCCATCTCCACGCCGACAACATACTGATAAACCGCATAAAGCGCGACAAGCGTACCCATGCCGATAAGCATAAACAGCACAAAATCCAGCTTTTCTTCGGTATCAATCACATCTTTTGCCACAAAGCAGACCGCCAGAAGCGTCAGCAGTATTGCCATCGCCTGCAAGGCCTGCGGGAAAGCATAGCTTGTCAGCCCGCCGTAAAGCACGGCAACGCCGAAGCACCCCAGCAGTACGCAGACCATGCTTGTCCGCTGCGCGCGTATCCGCCCCATAAAAATATTCACAAGATAAAGCAGAAACGTTCCCATACATTCCGCCGCCAGCAGTATGGTCGGCAGTATCGGGATACTCAGCACGATGACGCAAAGACAGAGTACCATAAAATTCCGTCCGAAAAGCCCCAAAAGCGCGCTTTCCCGCAAAGCGTCCGCCACAGCATTCGTCCGCAGACGCACCGCCCTGCCGCTCCAGTTGGAAAGCCTCCGCCAGAAGCGCGGCAGATGCCCGTCCCGTACGCACAGGGCATTGTCCCAGTTCCGGCGCAAAAAGCCCAGTATCGCACTTTCCGCAAATGCCCTGCCAACTGCGCGCCCAATAGCGGCATAGCACCTGTATATCATACTGCCCGTCCATATGGAAACCAGACCGTTTATGATTTTTGCCAGCACCCGAAAACAAAAGCTGTCCTCGATTGCCCATGATATTTTTTCAATCATCGGATATTCTCTCCGTCCTCTGTTCTTCCCGTCCGCAGACGCCTCCGCCTCCGCGCCGCGCCCCATAAGACGTCCCAGCGTTTCAAAGACCATGCGTCCTTCCTCAATGCGCAGTACCCACGCCAGCGTCATGTATACCGCAACGCCGATACAGACCGCGGCACCCAGCGAAAACACCTGCATCAGCAGACTGCCGCCCAGCCTTGCCGCAAAAAAGCGATAGCTGCCCAGCACAACAGCCGCCATGCCCATTGCCGCCGCCAGCATTTTTGTCAGCTGGCTCACAAGGCTCCCGTCCAGTATCCCGGGATACTTCCGCACCGCAGGCACAAACAGCACAGCCGCCGCCGCCGTTGTGGAAAGCGCGGCCGCCAGCGCCAGCCCGCCCAGCCCCATCGGCTCCAGCAGTATGCTGCACAATACCCAGTTCACAGTAATGGAAACCACACCAGAAAGAAACGGCATTTTCCCGTCCTGATTGGCATAAAACGCACGGCTCAGTATCGTCTGCACACCATATCCCGCCATGCCGACAGAAAAGAAGAATAACGCCGTTGAGGTCAGCAGTGTATCCTCCGCCTGAAACTGCCCCCGCTGGTAAATCAGCCTTACGACAGGCTCCGCAAGCACCATCAGCCCTGCCATCATCGGTATCAGCAGGAACATCATGGAGCGCAGCGTAACTTTTACCGTCTTGCCGAATTCTTCTTTCCCCTCCTCACCTGTCATGCGGGAGAGCTGCGGGAAAATAATATTTGCGATTGCCAGCACAAACACCCCGACAATGATGGTATACAACGTGTTGGCATACTGCAATGCCGTACCGTTTTGTTCGCCATTCGGCAGGAGGGAAGCAAAACGGCTGTTGATTACGAAATTTATGGGCTGTATCCATGTACTTACCATAACTGGCAGCATCAGCTTTCCGATGCGCCTCAGCCCGTCGTCCCCGAAACGGAAATCCGGCCGGAAATGGTAGTCCTTTTTCCAGAGGGAAGGCAGCTGCATAAACGCCTGCATCGCCCAGCCCAACAGGAATGCCGCAGTCAGTCCGTACACGCCCAGCCTGTCGTTAAAAAAGATATAATAAATGATAATGATTGTATTGGAAACCACGCTGAGAGCCGCGGGAATATTAAATTCGTCCAGCGACTGCAATATCCCGACAAATGAAAATGCAATTGCCGTAAACAGCATCGTCGGGAACAGCATACGCAGAAGCGGTATGCAGAGCGCAATGGTTTCCACCTCATAGCCCGGCACGAACAGCCGCGTAATCGGCTCTGCAAACAGCATTCCCAGAAGCATCAGGCAGACGGTTACCGTAGAAATCAGCGTAATAAAACGGTTCGCCAGCGCAAACGCCTCTTTCCGCCCCCGTTTTTCCAGATATTCCACAAAAATGGGGATAAAGCTGGCGGAAATCGCCGATGCAAATATCGCGTCAAAAAACAGCCGCGGGACCTGGCTTGCCGCCATAAAGGCCGCGCCCTCCACGCCCGTTGCATATTTCGCCGCTAAAAACTGCTCCCGCACCATTCCAAGCAGTTTCCCCAGCAGGGTAATCAACATCATAAAACTGACGGTTCTGACCGCCTGATTGCCTTTTCGCGCCATAATCCGCTCCTAAATCTCTCAATCTATTCCTTAATTTTTTATACAAAGATGGGCAGGGATTTTCTCCCTACCCATCCTATACTACCTTATTCTACCCATTTTTACAAGAAAACTGCGTAATTTTTGGTATTTTTTTGAAGCATTCTAACAGGAAATTGCCTGTAAAGAAAAATCTGAACTATTTCCAGCCAAAAGTTCCTTTTCAGGAAGGCAGTTCTGCGGTTTCAGTCCTTTGGTTCACAATCAGCTTTTATCCGCCGCGCTTCCCTTCTCAGGCTTTATGAACAGGGACACGCTGTTGATTGCAATAGAAGCAGTCGTACATACCCATAAGCGTTTGGCCACATTCATGAACGCCGTTATAATCGCAATCACACCAAAAAGAATCCTTGGTGTGATTGCGATTATAACCTGTCTCTTATACACATCTGACGCTGC
>CAMQRG010000061.1 GCA_947036475.1 uncultured Clostridia bacterium | reverse complement strand
CACGTAAGGAGTCGTCGGCAGCGTCAGATGTGTATAAGAGACAGCAATATAATCAATAATATAATAAATAGAAAAATCCCTGAAATGTTTTCAGGGATTTTTTGCGGGCAGACTTATTTATTCGGTGTAAGGACTTTCGTGCCGCCCATATAAGGCCAGAGCACTTCGGGAATTTTTACGCTGCCATCTGCCTGAAGGTTATTTTCCAGGAAGGCAATCAGCATACGCGGAGGTGCGGCAACTGTGTTATTCAGCGTATGCGCAAAATATTTCCTGCCGTCCGGTGCAGTAACGCGGATACCAAGGCGGCGTGCCTGTGCATCGCTCAGGTTGGAGCAGCTGCCGACCTCGAAATATTTTTTCTGTCGCGGCGACCATGCTTCAACGTCTACGGATTTTACTTTCAGGTCTGCAAGGTCACCGGAACAGCATTCCAGCGTACGTACAGGGATATCCATAGAGCGGAACAGGTCTACTGTGTTCTGCCAAAGGTTATCGAACCATTTCGGGCTTTCTTCCGGTTTGCAGACAACAATCATTTCCTGCTTTTCAAACTGGTGGATACGATATACGCCGCGTTCTTCTATGCCATGCGCACCTTTTTCCTTACGGAAACAGGGGGAATAGCTTGTCAGCGTCTGCGGCAGGTCTTCCTCTTTATTCATGGTGTCGATGAATTTGCCGATCATGGAGTGTTCGCTTGTACCGATGAGGTAGAGGTCTTCACCCTCGATTTTGTACATCATGGCGTCCATTTCTGCGAAACTCATAACGCCTGTAACAACGTTGCTGCGAATCATAAACGGCGGGATACAGTATTTGAAGCCGCGGCCAATCATGAAATCACGCGCGTACGCCAGAACTGCGGAATGAAGTCTTGCGATATCACCCATGAGATAATAGAAGCCGTTGCCGGCAACTTTCCGCGCGCTTTCCAGGTCGATGCCGTCGAAACGTTCCATGATATCCGTATGGTAGGGAATTTCAAAATCGGGCACGACTGGTTCGCCGAATTTTTCCACTTCGACGTTTTCGCTGTCGTCCTTACCAATGGGTACGGAGGGGTCAATGATATTGGGAATTGTCATCATAATGACTTTGATACGTTCCTCAACTTCTTTTTCGCGCACGCTCAGGCTGTCCACGCGTTCCGCTTCTGCGGCAATCTGCGCTTTTACCTTTTCTGCTTCTTCTTTCTCGCCTTTTGCCATTAAGCCGCCAATCTGCTTGGAGAGCTTATTACGTTCTGCGCGCAGGGCTTCCACTTCCTGTTTGATGGCGCGGTTTTCCTTATCCAGTTCAAGGACTTCGTCCACCAGAGGCAGTTTATTGTCCTGGAATTTTTTGCGGATATTTTCCTTTACGATTTCGGGGTTTTCCCTTACAAATTTAATGTCGAGCATGTTTGCAAATCCTCCTTTGTTTTTTCAAAATACAGACGGCGCGGGTGGAAAAAACTGCGGGGACTCTGTCCCCGACCTCCTGCGGACCCATTGAAAAGAGTTCGGTTCTAAACTTTATTTTGCAAAGCTGGCGCTTTGCGGGGATAAAAATTATAAAGTTTTAGAGGTTTTTATGGAAATAAAAAATCGTCCCTGCATAAAACAGGGACGAGAACAATTCCCGCGTTGCCACCCGGATTGTACGGCAATTTTCACCGAACCTCTTAAACAGCAATAAAGGGCTTACCCTTCCGGTTTTCACCGGCAGCTTGGAAAGTGGAACTTCCTGCCTTTTTCACCGGCTTGCACCAACCGCCGGTTCTCTGGGAAAAAGGGTGGGGATATAGCTTTCCTTTCGGCGGCATTAGTGGGCATTTCCATAAGAAAATTTCATTTTTAGAATTGCCTGAAAAATCAAGATTTTTCAGAATTATTTTCTTTTTTTAGAAGAAATTTTCTCAGGCAGCTGCCATCAGCGTTTGACTCAAGAAATCCATAGAAAAGAATAATCTGTTTTCTGAAGTCAAGCCGCCTTTACCGCCCGCGCCTTTTTGACTCTATTATTATAGCACATTCGGGGAAAATTACAATAGGCATTTCACTTTTTCCGAGACGGCGCAGGCATTTTGAGGTATTGAAAAAAGACCAGAAAAAAGGTTGACAAATATATTTTAGACGGTATAATAGACCGTAACAGCAGAGCAAAAAAAGGCAGTGAAAAGAAGAGTACATTTTGAAAGCTTTTACAGAGAACCCGGTGAGGCTGAGAACGGGCGGGGCGGCAGGAATGGAAGATGGTCTTGGAGCCGCGCACCGAGAAAGGTTTTCCTTTTTAGGCTGCGACGGGAACGCCCGTGACAGCGTCAGAGTATCGGCAGGCTTGCCCGTACTTGCGAAGGCTGTAACTGCGAGGTTATGGTAAACTAAGGTGGTAACACGAAGCATATGCTCTCGTCCTTGGAACTATTGTTCAGGGATGAGGGCTTTTTTTACGGAATATATTGAAAAATTTGGTGGAGGTTTGGGGAAGAAAAGAAAGGTGATAGAAATATGGAAGAAAAAGAAGCCATGATTCAGCTGCGGGGCGTCTGTAAGCGTTTCCCGCAAAAGAAAGATACCATTGAAGTGCTGCATAACATCGACCTGGATATCTATAAGGGTGAAATATTCGGCATCATCGGTTTGAGCGGTGCAGGAAAAAGTACGCTTGTGCGATGCATAAACCTGCTGGAACGCCCTACAACCGGTCAGGTCTTTTTGGACGGCGTGGAACTGACCTCCCTTGGCGAAAAGGAGCTGCGCGCGCAGCGTCATTCTATGGGTATGATATTCCAGCAGTTCCATCTGCTGATGCAGAAAACTGCACTGGAAAATGTTATGTTTCCGATGAAGATTTCCGGTGTGCCGAAAGCGAAGGCGCAGGAACGCGCAAAGGAACTTCTGGAACTGGTAGGGCTTTCGGAGAGAATGCTCTCTTATCCGGCACAGCTTTCCGGCGGGCAGAAGCAGAGGGTCGCAATCGCCCGCGCGCTGGCAACAGAGCCGAAAGTGCTGCTCTGCGACGAGGCAACTTCCGCACTTGACCCGAATACAACGGCCGGCGTGCTTTCTCTGCTGAAGGATATCAATGAGCGGCTGGGTATTACGATTATTGTTATTACGCACGAAATGAGTGTTATACAGAAAATTTGCAGCCGCGTTGCTATTTTGGACGGCGGCGATATTGCGGAAATTGGAAGTGTGGAAGAAATTTTCCGCTCGCCGAAAACACAAGTCGGGCGGGAGCTTGTATTCCATGATGGTGAGAAAAAAGAGGCGTATGTCGGACATGTGCCGTATTGTTACCGGACGGTTTTCAAGGGCGATTCCGCAAACGAGCCTATTTTGGGCAACATGATGATAGAATACGGCGCGCCGGTCAATATCCTTTCCGGCAATACTCGAAATATCAAGGGCGGCGTATTCGGTCAGATGATTTTACAGTTCCCGGAGGACGCGGAGGTACGCGGAAAGATGATACAATATCTGAGGGATAGGAAGGTTGAGGTTGAGGAGGTAGAGTATGTTTGAGCAAGGTATGTTGCTGCTGGTCGGCGAAGCATTTTTGGAAACGCTGTTTATGACGCTGGTTTCAACGTTTTTCGCCTATGTGATTGGCCTGCCGCTGGGAATGCTGCTGGTTGTATCGGACAAGGACGGGATTTACCCGATTGTTTCGCTGAATAAGATTTTTGGCGTCATCATTAACTTTATCCGCTCTGTACCGTTTTTGATACTGCTGGTTGCAATCATGCCGATTACCAAAATTGTGGTCGGTACGATTATCGGGCCGAAAGCCGCAAGCCTTGCGCTGCTGGTGGCGGCAGGGCCGTTTGTGGCGCGGCTGGTGGAATCCTCTTTGAAAGAGGTGGACAAGGGTGTTGTGGAGGCGGCGCAGTCTATGGGTGCATCGCCGTTCCAGATTATGACGAAAGTGCTTCTGCCGGAGGCCACGCCTTCGCTTCTGCTGGGTTTCGCTATCGCGGTTACGACGATACTTGGCTATTCCGCAATGGCGGGTATCTGCGGCGCGGGCGGACTTGGCGCGATTGCCATTAACTATGGCTATTACCGCGGCGATAAAGAAATTATGTATGTGATGGTTGTCCTGCTGGTGCTTATCGTGCAGGTGTTCCAGGAACTGGGGACAAGGATTTCCAGACACAGTGATAAGAGGATGTAAAAATTGCAAAGGTTTTTATACATAAAGTGACGTATTTTTAAGGAGGATATGAAAAATGAAAAAGTTTTTGGCATTGGCAGTAACAGGTATTTTGGCATTTGGTCTTGTGGGCTGCGGCGGCTCTGAAGCGCCTGCGGACAACAACAACGCGGAGGATTCGGACGGCGCAGAAAGCGAAAGCGGCGAAGTAACACTGAAAATCGGCGCATCTCCCACGCCCCACGCGGAAATCCTTGCGGCGGCAAAGGACGCACTTGCAGCAGAAGGCATTGCGCTGGATATTATCGAATTTAACGATTATGTACAGCCTAACCTTGCGCTGGAATCCGGTGATTTGGACGCGAATTTCTTCCAGCATCAGCCTTACCTTGATTTGTTCAATCAGGAGCATGATACAGACCTTGTTTCCATCGCGGCAGTACATTTTGAACCGATGTCTGTTTATGCCGGTGCAGTAACAGACCTTGCGGATATTCCCGAAGGTACAAAGGTTGGTATCCCTAACGATGGCACAAACGGCGGCCGTGCGCTGCTCCTGCTGGAAGCAAACGGTCTGATTAAAGTGGACCCTGAGGCTGGCTTTGCGGCAACAAAACTGAACATCATCGAAAATCCCAAAAATCTGGAAATCATTGATATGGAGGCGGCACAGCTTCCCCTGTCTCTGAGCGACCTTGGCTTTGCTGTAATCAACACAAACTATGCGCTTCAGAATGGCCTGAATCCCTCTGACGCGCTTGCGGCGGAAACGGCTGATTCCCTTGCGGGTGAAACTTACGCAAACGTGGTTGCGGTAAGAGCCGGTGATGAGAGCCGTCCTGAGCTGGTGAAGCTGGCGGAAGTGCTGGAGGGCGCGGACGTTGCGGCTTATGTAAATGATACTTATAATGGCGAAATTATTCCGATGCACTAAGAGGAATACGCGCTGACGATTCCTCTTTAAGAGCCTGTGAAAAGTCTGTCTGACAGATGTATCACAGGCTTTTTTATACTGTTTTTCGGGTATTTTTGCTGAAACAGAAATAATAGAAAATATTCATTTCTAATCATTTTTTAATGTTTTTCTAAAGATACTCTTATCTAATTCGGTTATTCTATTGGAGTACAAGAAAACCCCTTTTCCTGTACCACAATATGCCCCGAGTGTGCGCACACTCACTGGCGCAATGTCTCCCCTGACATTGCGCCTTTCCCTTTTTTCGGACATGTAAATCCCATTTGTACACCCCAATCCCTCCAATTCTTGCCATTATATGATACAATCAGGGTACGTTAATCTTTTGTAGGAGTATGGACTTTAGAAGGGGAGAATTTTATGAAGAAGAAAGCAGTTGTACTCGGTTTAGTGGGCGCGATGGCACTCGGCACATGCACCGTTTCCGCGGCGAACGGAACAAAGAATATTTCCGCGACATTAAAATTGTAGTGGACGGGAAAGAGGTTTCTACCAGCGCGGAACCGTTCATTTATAACGGCACGACATATCTGCCCATCCGCGCGGTCGGCGAAGCGGTCGGTAAAGAGGTGACATGGAATGCAGGGACAAATACTGTTTACCTTGGGGAAGTGCCCACAGGCGCACAACAAGCGCAAGAGAGCGCGAAACAACAGCCTGCCGCGCCTGAAACACCTGCGTCTGAAACACCTGCACCTGAAACGCCTGCGCCCGCGGCATCGAGCAGCCTGCCGATTTTATTGCAATTTGGAGCAAGCAGTGGAGTAAGCAAGGAGGAAATTCAGGAGACCATTTTAATGCTTCATTCCGGTCAGGTAAGTGCTCACGAAATTTACGATACATATTGCTGGATTATTGAAGATGCAATATCAAAAGATGACATACAGTATGCAAAGGCTGCTTATGCAGAGGGGCTGCTCGCGCTTTCCTACACTAAGAATGACCCTGATTATGTTTCCTTAAAGAAGGATTTTGATATTCATGTTTCCCAATATGAGTATTTTGATAATATGTGAAGTGGGCAGTTTTAAGCTGGATTTTTGAAAAAAAAAAGGCAGACCATTATAGTTTGCCTTTTTTGCGTTCTTTATGACAATATGAATTTTTCGAGTACCTCCGCCACAGCGTTTTGCTCACAGTTCCGCTCTGTAATGTAGTCTGCGATTGCTTTTACGTCCTCCTCTGCGTTCTGTACAGCTACGCCCAGACCGGCGCGCAGGAGCATGGAACGGTCGTTATCACTGTCGCCGATGGCAATGACGTCCTTCAGGGCAACGCCCGCTTTTTCGGCTGTATCTGCCAGCGCATTGCCTTTATTCACGCCCTGGCGCACAAATTCCAGATAGATTTCACTGGAAAAGAATGTATCCAGCCTGCCGTCCAAAAAGGGACGGACCTGTTCCCGCAGCTGTGACAGTTTTTCTCTCGGCCCGCTGGCAAGACACTTCGTAAATTCCCCATCATAATCCAGAGGATTTTCAAGGATACCCATTTCGGTCCGCATAACTTCGCAGTATTTTTGTACTCGTTTCGTTGGGCGCTCTGTCATGAAATGTTTATCATCGTAATAATACAATTCCAGCCCAAGTTCGTGCGCCGCTTTTGCAATTTCCGCGAACCATTCCGGCGGGAAACTGCGGCGGATTGCCGGCTGCATGGTTTGCAGGTCGTACACTGTTGCGCCGTTCTGGCATATGGCGTAGCCTTTTCTGCCAAGCAGACCCAGTTCCTTCAGATAACGCTCTACACCGAAAATGCCGCGGCCTGTGCAGAGTACAAACTCCACACCCTTGTCCACAGCTTTGCGTATGGCAGTGGAGTTTTCCACAGATATCTCTGTTCCATTGCGCAGAAGGGTGCCGTCCATGTCTGAAAATACCATTTTATAGCTCATTTTCTTCTCCTTTATCGCTTCATAAGGTGTGTGTAAACTGTGGATAACCCTGTTGATACTGTTGATAAGTTTCTGGATAACTTATTTTATCCACAGTTTGTGGACAATTTATCCACTTATCCACAGATTAAAACAGAAATTTTACTCTACGCTGTCCGGTTCGTTATCCGGTTCATCGTCCGGTTCCTGTTTCGGAGCCTCCAAAAATACAGCTTCAACAAATTGTGTTTCCATATCCTCTGTTGTTTGATTGACTGCCTGCATTGTTTCCTCAATCGGGGCCGGTTCCGGCGTTTCCATGCTTGCTGCACGCGCCCGGCGTCTTGGCGGGGTTTTGTCAAGCAGTTCTTCGTTTTCAGCAGTTTCGATTTGTTCCATACTTTCTGTGACCTGCTCTACAAGCTGGTTTGCCTGTTCGCGTTTTTTCAAAATTGCTTCGGCTGCCGCGATTTTACCCGCAAGTGTTTCTTCCTTTAGAATCAGCGCGCGTTCTTCCTCTGTCACGTCGCCGATGGAAACCTTGTGTTCCTTTGGCGCAGCGTTCTGCATTGCCTGCTGCTCCTGCTGTGCTGCCGCAATTTTTTCGCGCATGATGTCGTCCTTATCGCGCCGCTTGAATGTGCGTTTCATGCGTACTTTGACTACTTTTTCATGCTCCGGCTGGTAGGCGTTTTGTTTTGCCATTTCAACAGCTTTAATTTCTTCGTCCGACAGCATGTATGTGCTGACGCCCAATTCTATGGGTTTCGCGTAGGTGAAGGAGCCTGTTCGGCTGTGAATACCGTTCAGCACGACACCATTGTCGCTTCCGTCCAGAAGGGCAAGAGCAAAACAGAGATTGCCGCCCATTTCATCGAAGGGATTGTAACGAATCAATCCGACTTTTTGTATATTGGATTTCATTGTTTTGTCCATGTCTGTTACCATATCCAGCAGTTTTGCGTATTTTTCCGCAATCCCTTTGGAAACGCTGTAATAGCTTTCCAACTTGGATTCCAGACTGTATGATGGTTTACGGTTCGTGCCCATGAAAAAATCATACCGTTTTTTCTGTTTGTCCAGCTTCACAAACAGAACGATACATAGTATTAAGAGCAGCAAAACTGCCGCCGCCAGCCCAAAAAACAGCAGCGTCAGTTCTTCCTGCGTCAGTGTAATCGCCATTGTATTCAATTTTAATGCTCCATTCTTTTTATCATTGTCAAAAGCCGTTCCAAATCATCTTTAGAATAGTATTCAATTTCAATTCGGCCTTTATTCTTTTTTCTGTTCAGCTTTACCTTTGTTGAAAAAATGGATTTCAAATCTTCTTCAACTGCCTGATAAAATACGGCTTCATCGTTTTCCGATTCTTCAGGTACAGGAACAGACGGCGTGAGTGTCTGCTTTTCCAGCCTCTGCTGTTCTTTTTTTACAAGAGCCTCCAGCGCACGAACGCTCAGGCCTTCCTCTATGACATGCTCCGCCAGTTCAAATTGTGCATCATTATCAGAAATTCCTAAAAGTGTGCGGGCATGACCGCCGCTGAGTTTGTTTTCTGTCACAAAATTCCGTACGCGTAAATCAAGTTGCAAAAGGCGGAGGGAATTTGCGATTGCAGAACGGCTTTTGCCGACTCTCTCCGCAATTTTTTCCTGACTAAGCTGAAATTCTTCCTGAAGCCGCTGATAGCTTTCGGCTTCTTCGATTGGATTGAGGTCCTCGCGCTGTAAGTTTTCAACAAGTGCGGCCTCAAATGCTTCGCCTTCCTCCCATGCTTTTATTACAACGGGAATTTTTTGCAGACCGGCGATTTTTGCCGCACGCCAGCGGCGTTCTCCCGCAATCAGTTCATAAAAATCCTCATTTTTTTTCACAACAACTGGTTGAATCATGCCGTATGTTTTAAGAGATTCCGCCAGTTCTTCCAATGCCGTAGGGTCAAAATGTTTGCGGGGCTGCTTGCGGTTCGGCTCAATCAGGTCAATGTCCAATTCATTGACTGGTTCACCGACTTGCTGCCGCAGGCTGACTTCCTTAAAATCTTCCATTTTATTATTGATTAACGCTTCTATGCCGAGCCCTTTTGAGCCAAGTCCCTTTTTTTTCGTTGTCATGCTCATTTCCACTCCTTCTCCATAACTTCGTCTGCCAGCAAATCATATGCCTCCGCCCCTTTGGACTTCGGGTCATAGAGCGATATTGGCAGCCCATGGCTGGGAGATTCTCCAAGCCTTACATTGCGGGGAATAATTGTGCGGTAAACGTTTTTCCCCAGGCTGCGTTTTACCTCCTCAACCACCTGCAAAGAGAGATTTGTCCGCGCATCAAACATTGTGAAAACGATGCCTTCTATTTCAAGCGCAGGATTTAGCCGTTCTTTTACGAGGTTGACTGTGTGCAGAAGCTGTTCCAGACCTTCCAGTGCGAAATATTCACATTGTATAGGAACCAGAACGGTATCTGCAGCCGTCAGCGCGTTTATGGTAATCAGGTTAAGGGAGGGAGGGCAGTCGATGATGATGAAATCATAGTTAGATTTCACTTTTTGCAGCTCCTCACGAAGAATATATTCGCGCTTATCCTTTCCAATCAGTTCGATTTCTGCGCCGGTCAGATTGATGTTAGAAGGGAGTATTTCCATGCCTTCCATACAGGTGGGCTGTTTGACTTCTGAAACCGTTGCTTCGCCTAGAAAAATTTCATAAATCGTTTGTGCAATTTCATTTTTTTCCAGCCCCAGTCCACTCGTTGTATTTCCCTGCTGGTCTGCGTCCACAACCAGTACGCGTTTTCCTTTTTCCGCAAGGCTGGCGGAAAGCTGTCTCTTATACACATCTGACGCTGCCGACGACTCCTTACGTGTA
>CAMQRG010000060.1 GCA_947036475.1 uncultured Clostridia bacterium | reverse complement strand
GAAAAGAACTGTGTATTATGCCTGTCGTGAAATTTCTGCTCAGGAAGTCAAACATGGGAAATATGAAAACCTAAAAAATGTGGTGGTCACATTCCTGCTGACAGAGGCCAGCCTGAAAACCACGAAGGATAATAGAAAAATCCTTTTGCAGGACAGTGTTACAGGTGATGTTTATACTGATATGCTGACAATCCATGAAGTTAATATTCAGCATATTGATAACAGCCATTCAGACGAATTGCAGATTTTGAAAGCCTTTTTTGTAATTGATAACCAAGCCGATTTTGACAGCTTTGTCCAAAAATACGGCAATACCCCATATGGCAGACTGCTGTTGGACGCATATGATGATGCAACAGGAAATTCCACTTTACTGGATAATTTGAGTGAGGAGGAGAAGTATATGATTAGGCTCACTGACGAAGAAAGATTAGAAGAACGTGCGGAAGGTCGCGCGGAAGGCCATGAAGAAGGCAAAAAAACAAAAGCAATAGAAATTGCAACTAATTTATTAAACATGGATATGCCGCTGGTTGCCATTGCCCAAGCTACCGGATTATCTGAAAAGGAAATTGAAGAGCTGCGCACTGTCTAACTATGTATGTTTTTCCTGCAAGCCCTGCATAAGCAGGGCTTGTTTCCTATCTATTCAAACAGTGCAGGCCGCCCAATCCTTGTAAAGCCCTGCAAGCCCGTCACGACCACATTATTCTGGGAGGACGCGCAATGCACCACAAGCAGGTTTCCATCTGCGTCCATTCCGGCAATAATCCCCACATGGCCTAAATCGGGATAAAACACCAAATCCCCCGCCTGTGCTTCACTCCAGCTTATCTTTTTACATCTTCCATACTGGTTCGCCGCCCCATGCCCAATGATATTCGCATAATCCGGATTCCCTGTTGCATTGATAAACGCCCATGTTACAAAGCCGGAGCAGTCCAGCCCGAAAGGACGCGTTGCGCCTGTCATACTGCTGCCCGCTGCTGTTACCTTTTTCGGCGTTCCCCATCGGCTGTCCCAGCCAATTACCGCTGATTTGCCGCCCCAAAAATAGTTGACCTTCCCAACAAGGGAATACGCCGCCTGCATGACGGCTTTCCGTTCCGGCGGCAGATTTTCCAGCATTTTCTGCGCCTGTTCCAGCGTAAGGGCAACACTGCCGCCGCCGGATATGCCCAGCGTCCCGATTAGTTCCGAAAGCATCTGCACATATTCCGGTTTCATCATTTCGGCTGCGGCCTGCCTTTGGTATGGCGTAAACTGGTAAAACTCCATCATTTCCCCATAGCTTTTGCTTGTATGCCGGATATGCAGGACGATGCCATCTCCGGTTTCCTCCGTATCATAGGAAATAGCGTTCATATCCCAAAATACTTTTTTCAGCAGGGTTTCCCGTTCATTGTCCATTGTCACAGCGTCCAGCGCATGGTCCGGCTCCCCTGAAACTTTTGCGGAAAAAATCGCAATGACTTCCGGCCAGTTTGTAATAAACAGGCTGGAACCGCCGTCCGGCTGGTTATGGTACGCCACTTTATCATGTCTGACACTGTTCTCTATTTCTGCGGCTTCGGCGTAAAATTCCCCGTTTACCCCGGCTACAATCTCCGATACTGTTTTTGTCCCCTCCGTCTGGTCGAATGCAGAAAAGAAAATCCCGAAGGAAGTGGACAGGAGTGCTGCCACAACAGCAATAATAACCATAAGGATAACCGCGCCGCCCAAACTGCCTAAAGCCGCAAACATATCCCTTGCCAACGCTGCGGCGGCCCGTCCTGCCGACTGCCGCAGACGGGTCTTGAAACCGCTTTTTCTTCCGGCAGTCTGGATAATCGGTTTATCCGAAAGAAACCTGTTTTTCAGCTTCTGCACAGCCGCAAATCCCTTTTTTTCGGCAAGTGTATTTCCGCTCTGTTCCTGCCTGTATCCCGTATTTCTTCCAACATTTTCGGCATAACTGTGCTTTTTCACAGCCTTGTATTTATCCCTGCCTCCTGCCGTACCGTAACTGTCTGTACTATGTCCCGCAGAATAAGGAGGGGGAGGGTAGGGATTAACATTTTTCCGGTTCGGATATTGCTGGAATTGTCCATACTTCTGTGTCCTGCGGCTGTCCCATTTCCTGCGGTGCTTTCTCATAAAGTCCCTTTTCAGTAAATTTTCCTGTGGATACACTGGATTACGCTGTGGATATGCTGGTTCTGCCCTTAGACAGCCCTCCGCGCCTTGCCGATGCACTGTCCCACCTTGCGGCATTTCTTTTTGTACGGTTTCTTTTAACTGCGTTTCCGGAACATTCAGCCCGCTGCCCTGCCTGACAGTATCAGGTACTTCTACACTTTGTCCCTGTGCAGTTACAGCTTCATGGAATGGTTTTCCCGTATTTTCTAATGCTGTTTCTACATTATCTAATAATGGCGGCTCTGCACCGCCTGATTTTTTTTCTTTTTCCCTTTGGCGGCTCTGTTCCTGTCGTTCTCCACTTCTTTCCAGCCGGAATGCCTTTTTCAGACTTTCCGCCCCATAACTGCCGATACTGGCTGCCGCTGTTTCATAGGTTTCTACTGCGTCATTGGCGGCACTGTTCCTGCTGTCCTCCTGTTTCCTGTTCCGGCTCTCCGCCGCATTGCGTATAAATGCCGCTTTCATTCCTGTATTGATATGGTTGTTCCGATACCCTAAAGCCCTGCTGTTCCGGTCTGAAACTTTTAGTGTATCTTTCTTTTCCTTTATCTTCAAATCCTTCTCTTTCAAATAACCACCCCCACATAAAAACAGGGCGGGCAGAAAAATCCTGCCCACCCATATGTCATTGGTATTTATCTTTTATTGCTGTTTTTTAGATACTGCCTATGTCATGGTATTTATCTTCCGTTACTGTTTTTTAGTTACTGTTTTAACGTTCCTCCGGCTTTGTTGTCATTAAGCCATACAACGCCGTATCCTTCGGAAATTCATTCACGAAGGGGACAAGTGAATTTCTTACTTTCAAAAGCCCGCGCCCCGCAGAGGTATCCTGTATATAACCCATCTGTGTATCCGAGATATGGAACAGGCTTGCCAAATCCATTCTGTCCGTAGACGCTTGGTTCAGCAGTACCAGAAATTCACTGTTTGAGAACATCGTCCGCGCGGTCGGGGATTGCAGGCAGTCGGAAACATTCTGTGTAATGCCTGTTGCCAATGCCCAATATTTCCGGAACCGTTTCCAGCTTTCCGACAAAAAGGACGCACTATATTCGTTGGCAAAATACAGGTAGATTTCGTCAATGTATATCCATGTCCTTTTACCTTTTTTCCGGTTTTCTATCACTCGGGTCAGGATAGAATCCAGCATGATAAGCATACCGATAGATTTTAGCTGTTTTCCCAAATCCAGTGTATCATAACAAATGATGCGGCTATTCATATCCACATTTGTCTGGTGGGAAAACACGTTCAGGCTGCCCTCTGTAAATAGTTCAAGGGAAAGGGCAATCTGCTTTGCAAGCGGTTCTTCCTGCCGGAGAAGTTCCAGCCGCAAATCCCTGAGTGTCGGCGGCTCCCCTTCATACGTCCTGACATATTCCTGATACACATTTTTAACACACCTGTCTACGATGGAGTTTGCCGTCCCGTCCACCTTGCCATTATTCAGATTTTCATACAGTGACATTACAAAACTGGATTTCAGGGAAATCGGATTATCCCCCTCACCGTATTCCTTTGATAAATCAAGAGGGTTGATATAGTTTCGGCTGTCCGGCGCAAAACGTATCACTTCGCCGCCTAAAGCCTTTACAAGCGGCCCATATTCGCGCTCTGGATCTACCACAAGAATATCGTCCTTCGTAGAAAGCGCGACAAACGCCATTTCTTCTTTTGCCAGAAAAGATTTGCCTGAACCGGACACGCCGAGAATAAAAGCATTGCCGTTCAGCAGATTTTTCCGGCTGCACATAATCAGGTTTCTGCTGATTGCGTTTACGCCGTAGAAGATGCCGCCCTTGTCCCGTATTTCCTGCACAGAAAACGGGTTCAATGCCGAAACGCTCCCAGTATTCAGCGTCCGTAACGCATGGATACGGCGCACGCCATAGGGGAGTACCGTATTCAGCCCGTCCTCCTGCTGCCACCGCAGTATGGAAAGGCTGTTAAACCTTGATTTTACCGCACTTATCAGGGCTTCGGTATCTGCGTCCAACTGTTCCATGTTATCGGCAGTATGCACGATGGTCAACAGGGCGTACATCATGCGCTCGTCCCTCGCTGTCAAATCGTCCAGAAATTCTTCTGTTTCTGCCCGCATCTGCCGCATTTCATAGGGAATGGACGCGCTGAAATTATAGTTTTCGTTCTGTTTCCGCTGCCATCGTGTAATGTCTGTTTCAACCGCCAGTATCTTATTTTGTATCTCCTTTACGGCTTCATCTGTGGGTATCGGCAGTATGTCAATGGACAGCATGATGTTTTTCGCGCTGTCCGTCAGTTTTGAAAGCATATCATCTTTCATAAAGGACGCATATTCTTTCAGGAACAGCACGCGCCCGACTTTCCCGTCCATCTCAAAATGGTCTGCATGAAACCGTATGCTGTCGGGACACACTGCGTCCTTGAAGTTATGCCCGCGCCGCATAAAGTCCCTGATATTGATTTCTGTGTCCTGTGTATCCTCCGGCCGGAAGAAATCCCTCAAGAGCCTTAAACGCTCCGATGTCCCCATTTCCGTTACTGCCGCAGAAAGTTTCGCAAGATTAGTCGTCAGTTCCGCGCCAATCCGCACAAACGCCGCCCTTGCTTCGTCAATGCTTTTCCTGCTGACTGCTATGGTAATATATTTTTCCTGCGTCATATTCTGCGTTGCCGCCGCCTTGCCTTGGAGCATTTTGTTATATTCTCCACGATATTTGTCCAGACCATCTTCCCCAGAGCGCAGCATCAGCGTCTGCCGGAACTCCTTCTGGTTCAGTTTCCTGTTGTTTATGGTAATCTTCACTGTGGCCTCTGTGGGGAGGGAGTTGAGAAAAGCGCAGTACTGCAAGAGCATGGTGCGCTTATCTTCCTCCGATGCTACCGCAAAGTTAATGTCTCTCATTAACCATGTGCGGCTGTAATTGTTCCCCGCCTTCCAGATACCGTCATCGTATATTTTTTCTATGGGAATAGATGCCTGTACGCTTCTTGGCACTTTCAGCGGCGTTCTTTCGTTTGCAATGCTGTTTCTTAACGTCTTTAGCACAAATCTTCACCTTCTTCTTTGGCTCCATATTCAGTAAATCCAGATAATAATTGTCTGCTTTATACACACGCCTTTTGGCGTACAGGATTTCAGACTTTATAATTGCAAACAGCAGTTTTTCCGCTGTCAGCCCGTTATACCGGAAAAATCCCATTGCCGCAATGGGCGCGGCGGCTACCATGCACAGCCAGCTTGCCGTTTCCCTGCCGATAATGCCCTTTAGCCCGAAGTAGATGCCCGCGGCGGCGGTTACTGCAAGCACTGAACAAAGAAACTGCCTTGTGGACAGTCCGAAAAACAGGGCTTCATTGTAGCCGCATATCTCCTTGTTGATTTTGATTTCCATAATATTCCTCCATAGTAAAAGCCGCTTGTTTTCAAAACAAGCGGCTTTTTTCCAAATAGCCATTACGCAATTTTTCTGTTATAATCTGTTACAAAGACTTCACTTGCCAGTTCTCTGGCTCTTGAAACAATTCTATCCAATTCTTCTGCAACCTCATCACTGTAATACTTTTCCCCGCATTGCTCGCATTCCTCACAGGGCACATTTTTCACCACAATAACACAATTTCCTAATGTTACAACATGGGTCGTTACGGCTGGCCGCATTGTTTCATTTTTGCAGTAAAAACACATGGTCATCCCTTCTTTCTGGTTTTCAAATCCTTCTCAAATTTATCCATATTGGGAATATACGCTGTTATGATATAGAGATATTCCCCATCCGTACCAACTACTGAATGTATTGCTTTTGAAGCACCCGTATATCCCAGTATCAAACAGCTTGGATGAGGGAAATCCTCCGGATAATCCTCAATAATCTCTCCGGACATGATACAGTCTAACACATCTTTCCTGCTTAATCCCCGTTCCTGAATCCTGGATAAAGAATGTGCAGACCATTTTATTTTTCTGTCTATGCATAGTTTCTGTACGTTTTCAATCCTCATTTTTCTTTCTCCTTCGTAATAATATTATAACCTATTTTTTTTGGTTTGAATATATCAAAAAGAATACTTTTTACAACGTCAGCATTTCCTTAACAATCCTGTCTGCACCCTTTACCATGCCTACAAGCACAAGCATATTGAAAATGGTTTCAGCCAGATATGCCAAAACCTGTACAACCGCCGTACTGTCTGGGTCTGCAAGGCTGATATTCCCGCTTGCCGTAAACGCTGAAAATATCAGACAGGCAAGCACAATGACAGCCCCTTCCAGACATACGCTGAGATAGCTTTTCAGAAAGCCTTTTCCCATAAAGGACGTAGCTTCACCCGCGAAGGAAGAAAGCGGAACAGGTGCGAAGGCAGTAAAAAGATACAGTTTGAAAAATCGGGAATATACTGTCAGTATCATTACAAATGACAGGACGATGATAACCAGACACCCTAAAACCGTGACAAGCCATAACGGGATACTGGCTAAAAAACCCACCTCGCCAATGGCTTTTTCCAGTTCTTCCGGCAAAGACACCGCGCCCGCCATTGTTCCTATATTTCCGGCAATCGCGGCTACGATGCCGCCGCAGATATTAAATACTGCTGTCATCAGGTCTATGCCATAGGTAACAGCGGTTTTGGCAAGCACAAACCGGATAAAAAAACGCAAACCCTGTTCCGGTCTGCGAAAGTCCCTGAAATTGATTGTGCTTTTGCAGACACTGACCGCAAAAAACAAGACCAGAAGCCCATATCCGATAGCTTTCAGCCCTTCATTGATTTCCAGTGCAAGCGTCCATATCTCCCCGCCCTTAAATTCCTCTGGCGTTGTACTGATTAACTCCCATATTTCTGCCTGTTTGTCGTTCCAGAATGTAAATACCCATTTCAGGCTTTCAATAATCCAGTTCCCTTCCAAGCGTCACCACCTCCCAAACAAAAACAGTATGCTGATACAAGGCATTCCTGCTATTTTTACCATCATAAAATCAAGTCCAGTATTTCTTTTGCAAACGCTATCACAAGCCCGCCGAAAAACGTCAGAAACCCATTGCTCCGCTGGCTGGCATCATGGCTTTGCAGGCTCAGGCCAATCTGCACCACGCCCCAGCCAAGGATAATCACGCCTACTGCTTTTATGGCAGAAAACACAAAAGACGATAAATTATTGATAGCTGTTAAGGGGTCTGTTTCATTTGCATAAACCGCAACGGGCAAAAGAGCCATAAAAGAAAGCGTTGCCGCAACAAAAAAATACTTCTTTTTCAAGGAAGTATTATAAAAATTCCTATTCATTTTTCATTCCTCCTGTTACCTCATCATTATCCAGCTTTATCTGCCTGCCGTTCACGATTTTACTGTTATCTGCCCACCATTTGTATAAACTGTTTCCATCACGCCAAAAATGCGTTTCTTGCAAATCCGGCCGCCTGTCCAGATACCTTTGAAATGCCCTGATATACAACTCCTTAAATTCCGGCATTTTCTCCAGTTCCCGCTTGTTATCTCCCATGGGACAGCCGACACAGCCGACACGTCTATACCCCATATCATACAATGGATTATATGGCAGGTTATATTTACTGTGAAACTCCCATACATCTTCGTCTGTCCAGTCAATGATGGGGTTAATCAAAAACTGTCCTCTCTCCAGCCTTGTGGGTTCCCGTTCCAGATAACCTTTCGCGTCCTCCGCAGAATGAAAGCCGACAATCGTTTTCGCGTTCACAGGGGCTTCATACAGGTATCTGGTATTCTTCCTTCTGACGCTTTCCGCCCATCGCACGCCGGAAACAGCAAAGCGGCCTTTTTCCGCCCCATTCTTTTTCAGCACATCACAGCACCATCTTCTAATGCGCGTTGGCGGGCCTTTCAAAACAATCATGTCCCACATGGAAGTCCGTTCCCCTTTATAATGGGGATAGGTAATCCGGCAGGGTATGCCGCTTTTCTGCCATCGCTTCTGCTCCTCCCTCACAAATCTTACGGTAAGCGGGTGGTCGGCTGTGGTATGGTTATGGACAATTTCAAAAGGGACGCCTGAAAGAAAAGCCAGCGCCTTAATTGTCCCGCTGTCCTTCCCGCCGCTGTCCAGCACGATAAACCCGTTTGGATTTGCCGAAACTGCCAGTTCTGCAAACGCTTTCAGCCTGTCAATGGCTGTCTGTACCCTGTCTAAGTTTCCAAACAATGTAAATTCATTCAGCATAATTCCTCCCGTTCTAAAATTTCAACTTCCTCCGGCAGACATTCCCTGCGTAAATCCTCAGCAGAAAAATCATATTCCGGCTCCCTGTCCAAAAACTTAACAGGGCGGATATAACTTTCCGCACCGCCATCCTCCGTCTGCCTGATATTTCTGTGTTTCATCAGGTCAAACTTCTTATCTATGACAGCACGTTCGCCGCGAATAAAAAGAAGTGCGTACTGGTTATCCAGTAAGCGCACTTCGTCCGGCGTTAATAATTCACGCCCTGCGTTTTGGAAATTTGTGCTTGACGAGCCATTCCGTCCTTTGCTGGTCCCGCGCGTTTTCGTATCTATCGTTGCTTTTCCCATCAGTTCCGAAATATACTTATGTGTCCCTTGTTCGTTGCCGCCAAGATAGAGGAACGTGTCACAGTTGCCCGTCAGATTTTCCCAGCTGTCCTTAAACAATGCCTTGAGCTGCGCCATATTCTGGATAATGATGTTAATGGAAATTTCGCGGCTGCGGCACGTTGCCAGTATCTTTTCAAAATCGTCCGGCAGTGCGACATTTGCAAATTCGTCCATCATTACCCTGACGGGGATTTTCAGCCTGCCGCCGTTCTTATGGTCTGCGTTATAATACAGTTCTTGGAACGCCTGTGTATAAAGCATACCCACGATATAGTTAAAGCTGCTGTCATTATCAGGGATTACGGCGAATATCGCCTGTTTCCGTTCGCCTAATTTATCCAGTTCCATTTCGTCTGTGTTCGTGATTGCAGAAAACTGTGGAAGGTTAAAAGCCGCCAGACGCACAGCCGCGCTCACCAGTATTGACTTCGCGGTTTTGCCCGCCGCCTGTTTGAAAACCTTATACTGCCTGACTGCGATATGATCCGGCTCCCGTTCTTCCAACGCTTCAAATAATACGTCCATTGGGCTTTGATAGCTTTCATCACTTTCACTGGCGGCGGCATTTTCTATCATATACATGACTGTGGAAAAATTCCGCTCCTCCGGCGGGGCTTCATGGATCAGGTATAAAATAAACGCCTGCAACAGCGCGGTTTCTGCTTTATCCCAAAATGGGTCAGTATTGCCCGCTGTTTTAGGCGTAGTATTTTTAATCAGGTTCGTCACAAGTTTCAGTGCGTCCGTATCTGTGCGGACGTAGGACAGCGGGTTATACCCATCGGAACGCGCCATATCTACAAGGTTTAGGACTTTAACTGCATATCCCTGTTTTTCCAGCATTCCACCAGTTGCCCTTACCAGTTCTCCTTTTGGGTCTGCAACTATGTAGGAGCAATTGCACTGCATGACATTCGGTTTTACAAAAAACCTCGTTTTACCCGCGCCTGAACCGCCGACAACAAGGATATTTAAGTTGCGCCTGTGCTTTCTCCCGTCCAGCCCGATTTGGATATGCTGTGTCAGTATGGCATTATTCTTCGTATGTTTCCTGTCGCGGTATTTCCTGTCCAGTTCTGCGGCATTTCCCCATGAAGCATTTTGTCAAGTGCTTTTTTGAGTTATTGACGCAAAACTTTTCAGCGCGGCGGGAAACGGGCAGGAAAAGGGGCGCAAAACGCGCCTGTGAACGGTTAGAAGCCGTTTTCGTGGGTAGGTAGTATAAAACCCTTACCCTGTAGA
>CAMQRG010000059.1 GCA_947036475.1 uncultured Clostridia bacterium | reverse complement strand
CTGTGGCAGAGGTCAACAGAGGACGGCGCGAGGATGTCCACGATGTCGGTGCTGCCGGACTGCAAGGGGGAAAGCTCCGGTACATCGGCGGCTGTCCGGCGCGGGAGTCTTATTTTTTTAGTATTTTCCTTGTACGCAGGGGCGGTTTCCGGATACCACCCCGGACGGGCTTCCTCTGGTTCGGCACAGGCTTCTGCCGGCCGTATTTCCGTTTTTTCCGGTTTTTCAGGTTTTTCTGTTTTTGCATTTTTCTTCCCCCTCCAATTTCTCAAAAGCTGGTTTGTTTTTTTTTCATATCTGCCTCCTTTAGAAAACCTTGGGACGCTGTCCCAAACTCTGCAAGCCCTTTGAAAAGGGCTTGATCCTAAACTTTATTTTCCACCGCGCATCTGCGCGGTGGGTAAAGGGTCAAGGGATGAAATCCCTTGCGGGGTAGTGGGGCAGAGCCCCGCGGTCTTTCTCTTTTCATAAAATCTCGCCCACCATGGAAAACACCTGCAACGGCAGCTTTGCGATGTGCGCCGTTTTCCGGTTCAAAAGCTCGTAGAGCGTTTCGCTCAGGAAAATATCGCTGTATTCCGGCTGTAACGTTTCCAGCCCGCAAAGGTCAAGGTAATTCCGCGCGGTATCCGCCTCCTCGTTCAGCCGCTGAATGATGCCCTCGATGGTGTTCCCCCGCAGCTTCATGCGCGGCTCATATTGCAGGGCAATAAAAAAGCGTTTTGTCAACGCCTCCCTGTCCGCAAGGTATTCAATTTCCGCGATGTTGTCCGCAATCATGGCGCGGCAGCTTTCATTCTCCTCCGTATCATAAATCTGCCACATCCGGCTGATATACGCGTCAATGTCCGCCTTCTGCGTTACCGCAAGGAATTGCAGATGGTCGGGTGCGATTTTCAGGTATGAGGAAAAATAATAGATGATGTTCTGCTGTTCCATCGCCGATTTCAGGTAGAAATTCACTGGCAGCACTTCCAGCAGCTTCACAAACCTCCCGTCCTTCGTAATGATAACGCCGTCCCGAATATCGGAAACGGGCAGCCAGCCCTGCACGCTTTCGGCGTAATGCTTTGCGCCGCCCGTATCCGGCGCGATTTTTTTGCCGAATATCAAGTCCTTAATCTTCATGGAATTGCTTCGCCCTCCTTTTCTTCATGCGCACGCTCCCTCTGTGGAAAATCACGCCGCGTCTCCGCCGCCAGACCAGCCATGTATGCAGAAACCGCGTCAGGCAGTCGTCGTTAATGCCGATCAGCGCGAACCCGCCTGCTGGAATGACGATTATCATGGTAATGATGAGGTTTGTTGTCAGCGAAAACGGCAGCCATGAAAAGCAGAGCATCAAAAGCGGTATGGACACCGCGACAGCTTCCACGCCGTTGCGCACCTCGAAAAGCCCCAGCAGGCGGCCTGCGCCTGTGAAATTTGCCGGGATTACATACTGGTTCATGGGTTCCCCTCCTTTTTGGCAGACTGAAAGAGCATGGCTCTTTCGTTCTTACAGATATATTCCGCCCGTTCCAGGGCTTTTTTCCGCCGCTGGATTGCTTGTTCCAGCGCTATAATCAGGCGTTCCTGGTCTTTCGGCAGGGAGCCGAAACGCCGCAGCTCAATCTGGCTTATGCGCTGGTGCGAGATCTGCACGATGCTTGCAAGCTCTTTCAGCGAAATCCTGCAATCCATTCTTAACGCACGAAATACGGTTTCCATGTCAATGCCTCCTTTCCGAAAACCGTGGGACGCTGTCCCACACCCTGCCAACCCTTTGAAAAGGGTTGGATCCTAAACTTTATTGGGCAAAACTGCCGTTTTGCCATGTTGCGGAAGGGTTCGGGAAACGAAGCGTTTCCCGAGTGGAATCCGCAGGGCGGACTTTGTTCGCCCGAGGAAAAGGGCAAGTTTCAAGGCTTGCGAAGCAAGCCGATGGAACGAGTCCCTTTATACCGCCAGTCCCTCAAAAAAGGCTTGAAGGCGCAGCCTGAGCCTTTTTTGAAAGCGCTCAGCGCGGTGATATTATCCAGAACGGCCCGCCCGCCGCCGCGCCCCTCCGCGCTTCGTTCAGAAAGATGTTCAAGTCCCATTCCTGCCCGCTTTTCTTCACACTTGCAGGGTCAGCAACGAGTATCTTCCCGTCCTCTGTCACACCCCTCAGCACAATGAAATGCCCCGAGGTCGTGAAATGCCCTTTCCCCATGATAGCAACAACCAGCTTTCCGTCAGCCAGCGCGTCCACAATCTTCTGTCCCTCATATACCGTCGCGCCCTCAACTTTCAGCCCAAAATGCCGCGCGCCCTCCGGTATCAGGCTGTGGTAGCTCCCGCTGCCCTCACAGCGGTAGCCGTTTTTGTACGCCCAGTCCGCCATCTGTCCGGGGTCAATCTGCTTGTCTGTGAATGTCGAAACCACGATTGCAAGCGAGGTCGGGCCGCAGCCCGCCACGCGTATGGTGTCGTATTTCCCGTAGAGCTTGTTGCCCCAGCGCGCGTCGCCCTGGTTATAATAAACCACCTCCGTATCCCCCTGTTTGTAGTGAATATCTCCGTAGTCGTTCAGGGCGTCCCCTGGCATATAGCCCGGCTCGCCGGGGCGTATCGTCTGGTCGTCGGCAATCGTGGCATAAATCGTTCTTGCCCAGTTCTTTTGTTCCTCCGTAAAGTCCAGCTCCTCCATCAGCGCGTCCGGCTCCAGCCCTTCCACGCGGATATGCAGCCGTTTCAGCGTCTTAGCGGCGTCCCCTTCGCCTTCGGTGTAGGTTTCTTCCGATGTATGAAAAAAGAAGCGTCTGAAAAAACGCTCCCTCATGCTTTCCCTGTCCATCGAAAACAAATCCTGCTGGTAGGCGACGGAACAAATGGCAATCAGCCAGTATTGGTTCTGCCGCCCCATATTTTTCTCCACCTGCACGTCGTCATAACCCGCAGACAATTCCGCAGCTATTTTTTCTATTTCGTCATCGTCAAAATCCAGAAATTCCCGATAATACCGCGTCACAGCCTTCGCCTGACTGTTCATCGCCGCAATATCGCCGGAAAGATTGCTGTCGAAGCCGAAATAGATATTCGGGAGCGCGGAAACGATGAGGAAGGGTGTCAGGATTAGCAGCATCAGCAGGAAAAAGAGGGCTTTCGCCAGAGCGGGGGCGTACTCCTTTGCCGCCTGCAACGCCGCGCCCTTCGCGCCGGAAACTGCCGCCGCCCTTGCGCCAGCCGCCAGCCTTTTCGCCGTTATTGCCATATGTATCGCCGTATCCATGCCGTTCCTTTGGCTCATTTGTGCTCATCTCCTGTTCTACCGTTCCTGCCATGCGGCGGGTGTGTTCTTGCCGCAGCCGGCTTTTGCGGCTGTCCTGTATGCCTGTGTTCCATTTCTATGTTTCCCATGCCTTGTGTGGGTTTTGCGGGAGGGGCTTGCCTGCCCCTGCTTTGCCTTCTTTCCTCTGTGAAAACGGTGCCTCCTCTGCCTGAATGTTCTGGTTTCGCAGTCTGTTCCGGCACACTGTTCCGCACAGCTTTCTGCACTGCCGCGCCGCGCAAAGGCTCCCGGGCATTGCCGCCCAAAGGTGCTGCCATTCCAGCAGGCGATTTCGCCATACCTGTTGTGCGTGCATACGGCGGTACTACCGAAGGTCTTGCGCCGCCGGAAGGCGTAACCGCCCGCATATGCGTTTGGTTATGCAGCTTTTCCTGCGTTGTGCTTGCAGTTTCCTGTGCCAGCACACGTTCTGCCTGCAAAGTTTCACTGTTCTTCCCGCCGCATCGTACTGCGTCTGGGCGGCTTTGGCTCTGCGTGCCTGTCAGCTTGCCGGAATGCCGCAGTGTACTGCCGTTTTGTACCGGCGGTCTTGAAGGTTTGCGGTTATCCGCTGTGCCTGTGTGGGACGTTCCGGTATTTGCCGCCCCATTTTGCATGGGCGGTCTGCCGTTGGTCTGGCTCTGCCTGACAGAAACGGTTTCGCTGTGCGCTGTGTTTTCCGTACTGCTCATGCTGTGCTTTGCGTTTTCGGCGGAGGGGGGCACATTGCCCTTGATGTCTGCCATATTCATGCATAAAGCCGCTGTATTTCCGCTATCGCGGGAAATCCCCGCAGTTTCCGCAGACGAAGGCTTTCCGCCTGCTGTGCCTCCTGCTGGGCTGTGGTGTTTTACGCCGTTTTGCCCAGCACCATGAGCCATGCCAGCAGTCTGCGCCATTCTGGTCTGCGCCGTTGGCCTTGCGGCAGACGGGGCGGACGCCCGCCTTGCCTCTGTTGATACGATATTTCTGCCGCTGTCCTGCGTGGCTGTCTGTACGGGTACAGTATTCCGGTTTGATATGTTATCCGCAGCAGATGTACGGATTGTGTCAGAATGACGTTCTGCCGAAGCACCCATCTTCTGCGGCGTATTGTTTCCCGCAGTGCGCCCATTCCCGCCAACGGGCGGGCGTGCTGTGTTCTGCCTGTGTGACGCAGCATTTCCGCCGCCTGCCGCTTGGAAATTTGCCTGCATGGTACTGTGTTCCAACGCTGTTTCGCCTGCCGCAAATTCCGCAGAACTGCGCACAGCCGCGCCGCCGGACACAGGCCCCGGCCTCGCCGGAGATGTTGGAGATGTGCCTGCACCGCTTTGACTCCTGAAACCGGACTGCCCGTTATGGTTCGTTCCTGCCGCCGCAGATTTCCCGATGTTCTGCACCATGTTCCTTGCAACGATGTAGGTCAGCATCCCTGGCATACGGCTGATGCCGCCCAGCGGGTCGCCTGTGGCGGCGGGGTTCAGCCCGATGCGCATGATGAGCGCGTCGATTTTCCTGCCTGTTTTCGCGATTGCAACAATGAATATCGTCCATGGTATCACCTCCACGCCGGAAGGGACGATGGACATCGCCGAGAGCATGAATTTCAGAAATACCACGCTCAGCACCACCATCAGGCACATGCTCCCGAACATACGCGCCCAGCCCTTGAAAATATCCGCCGTATTTTTGCTGCCGCCCATGGAAAACGCCAGCGGGGACAGTACCGTCAGCACCGCCAGCACGACGTAGCGTTCGCCGATTTCAAAAAACAGCTTGACAATCTGCACAACGAGTATCACGCCAACAATAATCACCAGCAGCCAGCTGGCGTCGCCCGGTACATGGAACGTGCTTTCCGGGAGCTTTGGCACCTGCACGATTTCCGGCACTTCCAGCAGTTCGATCACGCTTTTCGTAATGCCCAGTCCAATATCGCAGACCTGACGGGAAAAGACCATCAGGAACGTCATAACGAATGTGCGGGAGAACAGTGACTGCGGGGCTTCGCCCTCAAAGCCCAATCCGGTCATCATGGTCTTTGCGGACTGGAATGTCAGGTTGCCCAGCATCAGTGCCCAGCCAAGGCAGGTGATGATACTGAAAATTTCGCCTGTGACGGGGACAGACTTCTCGAAGTACGCCAAATCCATCGTGAAAATCGTCAGGAGGGAATTAGCGAGGTATTCCGTAATGTTGATAACCATGTCAAACAGCCACTGCAAAAGCCCCTTGAACAGCAGTTCCAGCATTTCGCCGCCTCCTTTCCAGACCTTGGGGACGCTGTCCCCAATACCCCTGCAAGCCCTTTGAAAAGGGCTTGGTCTACGCTCCGCTTCGGTCGGCGCAAAACGAGCGTCCCCCGGACGCTCTGCGCCCCCAAACTTTATCTGCCGCCGCATAAAATGCGGCGGAAAAAGGGTCAAGGGATGAAATCCCTTGTGGGGTGCGGGGCAAAGCCCTGCGGTTTTAAGGGTTTGGGACAGCGTCCCAGGGTCTTAGATTTTAGAATCCGTCTATTTTTGGTACACCATTAAACAACGGCTGAATGTAGGCGATAAACGCGCCGATGCCGTTGATAATCGCCCACGCGATCCAGATGCGCTTCAGCCAGTCCCATGCCTGGTCGACCTTGTGCTGGTTGTTAGACAGCTTTGCGCCCAGAACCGCGACCGCCGACATCAGTGCCGCCAGCACCGTTGAAATCCCTGCAATCTTATTGTAAAGATTGACAATCAGCTCTTTCCCGACCGCCCACATATTCCCACCGCCTGCCTCGGCGGCATAGACGTCCGCCGAAAACAGGAATATCAGGAAAACACTGGAAACGCAGCAAAACACCCAGCGCGGCGGTACAGGCGTATGCTTAAAAACTGTTTTGTGGAACAAAACTATTCCTCCTTTGTGCATGAAATATATGGATTTTTGGAGGAACAGCCTGATAAAAGGCTGTTCCTCCAAATAAAAGTTTTTGGTTCCGCTTTTTTCAAAAAGCGGGCGGGTTTGGGCAGAGCCCAAGGTTTTTATTCCTCCAGATACGCCGCCAGCACCTTTTCCTGCAACTCCTTCCGAAATTCGCTGTTCAGCGGATGGCAGACGTTTCGCCATTTCCCGTCCCTGCCGCGATGTGACGGCAAAGAGAGGAACGGCCCATTGCCAACATCTATCACTTTTACGTTATGCACCACAAAGCAATCATCCAGTATTACCACAGCAACCGCCCTGACAGGGCTTGTGTCTGTTTTATAAACTACCTTCATTTCCACATCTATTTTCATATCTCATTCCTCCTTTAGAATTTAGCCTTCGTCCGTTTCTTCTGCGCGTTCCGGCACTGTCACGCTGTACCAGAAATCGCCGTACTGCCTGTCCACAAGGCACTTGAAGCTGTACCCGCCATCGGCAACCGTCCTGACCTGCCTGCCGAACAGCCTGTTTGCCGCCTGCTGTTTGATTTTCACAGCAACTTCCTTTCCCTCAACGTCGTACCTGCAAAGGTCAACGACAGGATCGTCATATTTGATACGTGTCCTGCCGATACGCTGGGTGTGTTCGTCATCTTTCAGATAAATCTCTGCGTTATGGCAGAACAGAAAATATGCCGCCACACCCAGCAGGGCGGCAATCCCAACACCCCATACAACGGCAAGAAGGGGGATGCCGCCGTTTCCGTCCTCGCCCAAAATGGTATACGGCTGTTTTTCGCCGATATATGTCACTGTGTATACAATGCTGTCCACTGTGCGGTTTACCACTTCGCCGCGGTATTCCGCCGTTGTCACATAGCCTGTGGGGATCTTCTTTGTATACGAGCCGGAATAGGACGCAGTGCCGTTATAACTCAATGGCACGTTATTGTAATCCACGTTTTCGCTTGTACCGACCGACCAGTCCACGCCGGTCAGTTTCAGTGTCACGCCGTTTTTGATCGTTGTTTTGGGGACGAGTGAAATGTCATTATTGCTCACACCCCGCAGCATGATGGAATCCCGGACGGTATACGTCTTTGTGGTGTAGCCCTTCACCTCGGTTGAAACGGAATCGCTGTCCAGCAGGAGCTTGCCGACAAACCCGTCCTTGCTGTAATCAATGGACAGCGGGAGCTGTTCCAGAATGGCGGAAATATCGTTATTCTGCGATTCCGTTGTTTTCGTCTGTGTTTCCATACGTTTTTCCTCGGATATGATTTCATCTTTCTCCATATCCAGGAAGCTGTAAGAAAACCCGTCGAGCGTGAAAGGTTCTTCTTTCAGCGTTGACGGGTTTTCGTCCGGTGAGGCTTCGTATGTCTTAATGAACAGATGCCTGCCGTCTTTGATTTCCATGTAGCTTTTCAGCGGTTCTGCCGCGTATGCCGCGGGGCGGATGCACAGCACCAGTGCCGCCGCCGCAAAAGCTATCCTTCCTATTTGCTTCATTTTCCACCTCCATGAAAACCTTGGAAGCTCTGCCTCCAACCCTCCGCGAGCCCTTTGAAAAGGGCTCGACCCCAAACTTTATATCCCGCCGCATAAAATGCGGCGGAAAGAGGGTCAAGGGATGAAATCCCTTGCGGGGTATTGGGGCAGTGCCCCAAGGTCTTAGCCTTTTAATATCCTGTCTTGGGCAGACGGTTACCCGTCGCGCGGTAAATGGTCGTCAGCCACGTTGAGTTGCCGACTACCCACTCATTGCCGTACCGCCCGCCGATGTCCGCCTTGTTCGCAAACTGGTACCCGTCTGGCAGGTTCTTCAGCACCGTCACAAATACCTGCGGCTGCTCCACCGAAAGAAAGCCCGCTTTCACATTCCCGAATATCAGCGTAAACGTCGTTACGTATTCGTCGCTGTATAACCCAAGGCTGGCGTTCGAGCAGTCAATGACGTTGTTTTGCAGCGTGCTCAGATTATCCGCCACAATCAGCTGTTTCCCCTTGTTTGTTGTCGCAAGTATCTTGTATTTCACCGATTGGTTGTATGTCCCCGTTACGATTTTGTTCAGCCGCACCGCGTCCGTCGGCAGCACGTCCCGCCAGAAGAAATCCGTCAGCGGTACGGTCGATGTGTTGCGCACCGTCCTGATGTCGTACCGGATCGTATCGCCCGGCATCGCCTCAACATTGCCCGTTTTCTTGATACTTACGCCTGTATTCGCGCTTTTGTTGGAAAATTCCAGCTTGATAATCTGCGTCGCAAACTCAATCGTGATATCCATTTCCTGCGTGTTCAGCTGGTAATATGTCGGGCTCTGCACCTCCTTCACGATGTACCGCCCCAGCGGCAGCGACTTGGAAACACCGCGCCCGTCCGCGCCTGTGATGAAACGGTCAACAAGGTTGCCGGATTTGTAGCTGCGCACCTCGAAAATCGCGCCCGCCAGCGGCGTGCCTGCCGGGAGCCCGTTTACCTCGTTGTCATCGGCGGAGAGCTTCGTCACCTGTATCTGCCCCGCCTGCGGCTGGTTCTTCCAGACGATTTCCGTCACCTTCCCCGTGACAAGCTCCACCGTCCGCGGCTTGTTGTCCGGGTAATATCCCTCCTGGCAGCGCGTTTCGCGTATGGTATAACGCCCCTCGGTCAGTATGGAAGAAAAATCAATCAGCCCGCGGTCGTCCGTATAAAACGTCCCGACGACTTTGTTGTTTTTGTCAAAAACCATAAACTCTACATTATAAATCGGCTCGCCTGTCACAGCGTCAATCTTTTTCAGGCGCAGCCCGCTCAGCGGCTTGTTCTGCACACGCAGGACAGCCTGCCCGCCCGCCTTGATTTCCACCTCATGCACTTTTGCGTCCAGCTCGTAGGATTCCCGCGCGGCAGTTTCCACGACGGTGTATTTCCCCTCCGGCAAGTCCACGATAATCCTGCCATTTTGGTCTGTCGTAAATGTGCCGATTTTTTCGCCGTTCTGCTTCGCGATGTCGAAAGAAACGTCTGCCAAAGGCTTTCCGGTTTCCATGTCTGTCTTGACGATAAGCAGGGAAGACGCGGGCGTGTTCTCAACCTCAAGGATTGTCTGTTTGCCGGATTTCACCTCGACGGTTTTGGGTGCCTTGTCCCAGTGGTAGCCCTCAAGCCCCTCTGTTTCCGTTACCGTATAATAACCGTCTGCCAGATTGGAAATATAAACCATGCCATCCTTATCCGTCTTGAAATTGCCGATTTTCTCACCGTTCATCTTTGCCACAGCAAAGGTCACGCCCTGCAAAGGGGCTTTCGTTTCCGAATCGGTTTTAATGATTTTAATGCCGGACAAAGGCTTATTGCTGAATGTCACCGTAGTCGGCACGTTGGTTTTGACCTCTACCGTTTTCGGCGTTTCGTCCAAAATGTAGCCCTCCGGGGCTTTGGTTTCGCGGATTACGTACCAATCCGGGGAAAGGGTGGGGATTAAAATCGTCCCGGTCTTATCTGTTGTGTACTCGCCTACGTGCTCGCCGTTCTGCTTTTCCACGAAAAACTTTGCGCCCGCAAGCGGCGCACCTGATACATCATCTACCTTTTTAATGACGAGGGAAGTCATTTTTCGGTTGGTAAATTCCACGGTGTATGTCTTGCCGTAATCAATGGCAATCGTCCTTGATTGTTCTTCTAAAACATACCCGTCAGGGGCTTTGATTTCCTCGATGATGTAGCTGCCTTTTTCCAGCCCTGCAATCGTAATGCTGCCGTTGCTATAGCGATAGGTAATCCGCCGCTTTTACTGAACCGATGATGTTCAGCAGTCAGAGCGGATTTTCCCCCGCTTCGCACCGTGCATGCGACTTTC
>CAMQRG010000058.1 GCA_947036475.1 uncultured Clostridia bacterium | reverse complement strand
AAGCATGGGTTTATGAATACAAATACCGCCGCGGCGGCAAAACCCTGTGCACGCTTTACGCAAGGGAAAACTGTATTGGTTTTCTTGTAATTTTTGGAAAAGCAGAGCGGGAGAAATTCGAGGCCGCCAGAGGAGCGTATCCGGAAAGTATACAAAAATATTATGACGATGCAGCGACTTATCACGATGGGAAATGGGTCATGTTCCAGCCGGAGGATTCTTCGCTGTTCGCAGATTTTATCAAACTGCTTGCCCTCAAGCGCAGGCCAAACCGAAAGTAGTATATAAAAAGGCAGACACCGTATGGATATATCCGTCAGTGCCTGCCTTTTTTCTGCTTTAATTTCCACATTCAATACTGATTTCCGTAAAGATTTCGAGGATATCCTCCACCCTTACGCACTTCTTATCTTCCCCTGTCTTATCCAGCACGATGCCGCCTTTATCCATCATAATAAGCCGCGTACCGTACTCCGCCGCATAACGCAGATTATGCGTTACCATCATCGCCGTCAGCTTCTTTTCCCGTACAACCTTATCTGTCAGCATCATAATCGTTTCCGCTGTTTTCGGGTCAAGTGCGGCAGTATGTTCGTCCAGAATCAGAAATTCGATTGGCGTAAGAGTAGACATAATTAAAGCTGCTGCCTGCCTCTGTCCGCCGGAAAGCGAACCCAGCTTCACATGCATTTTATCCTCCAGCCCAAGCCCAAGAATGGAAAGCTGCTCCTTATAATAGTTCTCTCGCGCCTTATTTATGCCGCGGCTCAGCCCAAATATGCCGCCTTTATGGTCCGCAAGGGACATATTTTCCAGCATCGTCAGATTCGGGCATGTGCCCACAGAAGGGTCCTGATAAACGCGCCCGATGGTACGGTAGCGTTGGTAATCCTTCATTTTCGCGATATTTTTCCCGCCAATCAGCACCTCTCCGCCTTCGATGGGAATGCTCCCACAGATGATATTCAGCATGGAGGTTTTACCACTGCCGTTGCTCCCGACGATTGCCACAAATTCCCCATCGTCCACCTTCAGGTTAAATTTGTCAAACAGGCACATTTCCGTCACAGTGCCCGGATTATAAACCTTTGAAATATCTTTCAGTTCAAGCATGCTCCGCACCGCCTTTCTGCCTGTTGCCCACAACCAGCACAATCAGGAACAGCACCGCTGTTGCCAGCTTCAGCAGGTTTGCCGGAAGTCCAAGGCTAATGGCAATCTGGATACAGATTTTATAAAACACACTGCCCACCAGTACCGCCGTCGTCCCCTTTACAAAACTCATTTTACGGAACAGCGTCGTTCCTACAATAACTGTCGCAAGGCCAAATACGACCTGCCCCGTACCCATCGTACTGGAAAACGCCCGCTGCTCCTGGCAGACAATACTGCCGGAAAGTGCAACAAGTGCATTTGCAATCACAAGCCCGATGATTTTCACAATACCCTTGTCCTTCGCAAGCGTTGTAACCAGCGTACAGTTATCGCCCACCGCACGCAGGAGCAAACCGCTTTTTGTCCGCAGATACCAGTCCAGAATCAGCTTGAACAGCAAAGCGATGATGAGTGAAATGATAAATTTCCGGTACATCAGGGAAAGCCCGCCCAAAGCCGCCGCAGGGCCCATGGTAAACACTGTGTCAATCGCGCGTTCAACCGCCAGATTAGACCCTGCAATCTGCAAATTGATAGAAAACAGGGCAGTCATGGTGATGATGCCCGCCAAAAGGTCGCGCACCCCCAGCTTAACATGGATTACGCCTGTTGCAAGTCCCGCAGCTGCGCCAACAGCAATCGACGCAAGCATTGCAAGATATGGGTTCACACCGTTTACCAGAAGCACCGCCGTAATCGCCGCGCCAAGCGGAAAGCTGCCGTCTACTGTCAAATCTGGGAAATCCAGAATTTTATATGTGATATATACGCCGTAGGAAAGCAGGGCATATATAAAGCCCTGCGTCAGCGTACTGATGAACAAATCTACAAAAGCCATGTCCAACCTCTGCCTTTCTTTTTTTATTCAAACCTTTGGGGCGTTGCCCCCAATCCCCCCATAAGCCCTTTAAAAAGGCTTAACCCCAAACTTTATTTTCAACCGCGCGTATTGCGCGGTTGCAGAAGGGTCAAGGGGCCAAGCCCCTTGCAGGGGCAGTGAGGACAGCGTCCCCACGGTCTTTTTTCCTTTTACTCCCCTGCAACATCAACCGCGTTCCCGTCCAGCTCAGCCGTAATGTTCAAATCAGACATTACATTGGAATTGAAATAGATTTCATATTCCGTAACCGTTTCATACGGCATTTCCTCCGGAGTCGCCTCGCCCCGCAGAATCTTCGCCGCCATCGCACCTGTCTGTTTGCCCAGCGCAACATATTCAATACCAGCAGACGCAATACAGCCAATCTTCACCTGCTCAATTTCGCTGCCATATACGGGAATACCCGCATCATTCGTCTTTTCCAGAATGGAAGGCAGTACGCCGACCACAGTGTTATCTGTCAGGTTCGTAAAGCAGTCCACTTTCTTGGAAATCAGCGTATCCGCCGCCTGTATCACCTCTGCCTGCTGCATTACGCCAAGTGCCTCAATGGTAAAACCGTAATCCGCGCCCTTCTCCTGATATTCTTCAACTGCGGAAACAGAATTCGGCTCGCTTGTGGTATACAGAATACCAATGGTCTTTGCTTCCGGCTGCATCTTCCGAATCAGCTGGAGCTGTGCCTCAATCGGCAGCTTATCGCTTGTGCCGGTGATGTTTCCACTGTCCAGCTTCGCTTTCACAGGGTCTGTAATCGCCGTAAAAATAACGGGAATGTTTTTGTCCTCTGCCGCCGCATAGCAGGCCGTAGCGGAGTTTGTAGCAATGCCGCACATCAGAGCAACATTATTAGAAGAAAAATTCTGCGCAATCTGTGTTGCAATCGTATCGTCAAATCCGGCGTTCTGGTAGTCAATCTTATAATCAACACCCTCCACAAGACCGCTTTCCTCCAGCCCAAGCAGGAAACCTTCCCGGCAGTTATCCAGGGACGCATGCTGGCCATACTGAGAAATACCAATCACAGGGACATCGCCGTTTGCCTGTTCCCCATCGCCCTGTGGTGTTGTGGAGGTTTCTCCGCAGCCCGCCAGAAGCATTGCCGCCGCCATCGCAAATGCTGTTGTTTTCGCAATAAATTTTTTCATCATAATCCTCTCCTTTTTCTTTCCCTTTATCGAAATGTCCGGCTGTTTTTGCAGCGTACCGTTATTTATGTAAACAAAAAAGCCTTATCCACATATTTCTATGGGACAAGACTTAAAATCCTGCGGTACCACCCAAATTGATGAAAAATCATCCGCTTTGTTCCCGTACAGCCATACGGTTCCGTCCTGATAACGGGTACGGATTCCCCGTCGGTTACTACTCGCTCACGCTTTCGCCCGCCCTCATAAGTCCATTCACCTTACCTCGTACTGCCGCGTTCCCACCATCCGCCGCTCTCTGAAAAGCCGAACTGAAAAGCTACTCCTCTTAATCACTGGTTTTTCCTTTGGATAATGGTATTATAGCACGCCGCCGGAATTTGTCAAGCACTAATTTTCAAATATTCCTGCCGCGTGCAAAATACCTGTCTGACGCCAAAACGCTCCATCTGTTTCAGCGTCTGCATGCCTTACCGGCTTTATTCGCCGCCCTGTGACGCTTTGTCAAACGCCCGCAGTTTTTTCATAACCTTGCCATGCACACTGTTTACCGGAAAAGTCCCATTCTTGTTCTTTTTCCCTGCCGGTGTGCTCATCAGCAGCTCGATTCCCTCGTCAATATGCGAAATCGGGTAGATGTGGAATGTGCCGCTCTTTACAGCCTCCACAACCTCATCTTTCAGCACCAGTTCCCGCACATTCGCCACAGGAATGATAACGCCCTGTTCCCCTGTCAGCCCGCGTTTCCGGCAGAGGTCAAAAAAGCCCTCTATCTTGTACGTCACGCCGCCGATGGCCTGTATTTCGCCCTTCTGGTTAACCGAACCTGTAACAGCCAAATCCTGCCGGATGGGCAGTTCCGCCAGAGAGGAAAGAATGCAGTAAAGCTCCGTACTGGACGCGCTGTCCCCGTCAATGCCATTATAATTCTGCTCAAAGCAGACCCTGCACGAGAGGGAAAGCGGGAAATTCTGCGCATAGGTCTGCCCCAGAAAGCCGCTGATAATCTGTACACCCTTGTCATGCGTCTGCCCGCTCATGCGCGCCTCTTTCTCAATGTTTACAATGCCGGATTTGCCGACATACGTCGTCGCCGTAATGCGCGTCGGGTTGCCGAACACATAATTCCCCATATCCAGAACCGCAAGCCCGTTAATCTGTCCAATCTCGCTGCCCTGCGTATCAATCATGATAACATCGTCTGCAAGCATTTCGTCCAGCTTTTCTTCATACAGGTTCATGCGCTGTTCCTTTTCGTAAACCGTCTTACGGATATGCTCCGCCGTTACGGTTTCCGCCCCCTCCAGCTTTGCCCAAGTCACCGCTTCGCAGAGGATTTCTGCCAGATGGTTGAAGCGCGTGGAGAGTTTATCCTGCCGCTCTGCCGCGCGGAAAGAATATTCCACAATGGAGCAGACCGCACTCACGTCAAACTCCATTGTTTTCTCCCGCTCCACAAAGCCCTTTATAAACTGGGCAATTTTCCAGATGTTTTCTTTCGTCCCCGGCATTTCATAATCGAAATCCGCCTTGATTTTGAAAAATTTATCAAACTCATCGTCATACTGGCTCAGCGTTTCATAGTAATAATTGCTGCCAATCATAATGACCTTGATATCGGCGGCAATCGGTTCAGGCTTCAGCGTCGGCGCAACGACCGCGCCCAGCTGCTCCCGCACAGAATCCATATTGATTTCCTTCGTCTTGATTACGCGGCGCAGAGCTTCCCATGCCTGCGGTGCGGAAAGAATATCCTGCGCCTGCACAATCAGATAGCCGCCGTTTGCCTTATGGAACAGACCGCCCTTGATTTTCATGAAATCTGTTGTCAGATTACCGAATTCGCTGTCATACTCCACTTCGCCCACAAGGTTATAATAGGTCGGATTAAATGTCACAACAACAGGCGCGCCCTTCGTTTCCGAATGGTCAACAATCAGATTGACCTTATATTTTAATGTTACATCTTCCGCAGGCTTTTTGGAAAGCATCGGCAGGAGGGAAGCAAGCGCTTCGTCGCCTTCTTCCTCCTCCTCAAAAAACTGGCTGATATTTTCCAGAACATCTTCCTGCATGGCGTTGATGTAAGCAATCACCCGCTCATATTCCTGGTATTTCTCCTGTACCGCGCCGATGTGGTGCCCGATAGCAAACATGCCGACTTTATAGTCCAGCTGTTCCACCCGTTTTTTGGACGCTTTATCCAATTCGCGGATATCCCGCATAATACTCCCTGCTTTTTCCTGCACTGTCTGGGATTTTTTTTCAATGTCCGCCTTCACGTCCTCCGCCAAATCGTCATATTCTTCTTCACCGACTGCCTTGCCCTCCACCAGCGGCATGAAATAAATACCGGAATTTGTCGTTTTGACCTGAAAATCATACTCCCCCGCCATCGCGCTCATATCGTCCATCAGCGCGCCGCGTTCCTCATCAAAGGAATGGAGCAGCTCACTTTTCTGCTTTTCATAGTCATCTGCACGGAATACTTTTTGCAGCTCAATTTTCAACAGCTGCACCAGCTCCTCCATATCCTCCTTAAACTGCTTTCCCAGACCCGCCTCAAAGCGCAGCGCAAGCGGACAGCGGGGATTCTGGAAATTATAAACATAGCACCAATCAGAAGGGACCGGCTCTGTCGCCGCCAGCTTTTCCGTACTGGCGCGGGCATATGTTGTTTTTCCCGTACCAGAAGGTCCGGACATATAAATATTATAGCCCTTCATCTTCACAGCAAGGCCAAAATCCAATGCCTGCACAGCGCGCTCCTGCCCTATGATACCCTCCAGCGGCAGGATTTCCTGTGTTGTTCGGAAAGAAAATTCCTCCGGGGAACAGCTCCGTTTCAGCTGTGTATAGTCCAGTTCCAAATGCTTTGCCATGATGCTTCAACCTCCATTTTACAAAACTGCCGAAAAACCTTCGGGACGCGCCAGAACAGCCCGCCCCTTTTACCCTTGTACCGTTTCTTCATAATTCTCATAAAACGGCAGGTATTTCCACATTATCACCGCGTCCTCATGCGTATCGGGATAGTAATTTTTCCGCAGACCTTCCGCGCGGAATCCATATTTATGGTAAAGTCCCTGCGCCGGAGCGTTCCCGATTCGCACCTCCAGCGTCAAACCTATCATTTCTTTTTCCATTGCCGTTTCTACCAGCTTCTCAATCAGCATCGCGCCGATTCCTTTGCCGCGCACTTCTTCCAGCACCGCGACATTCGTAATATGCCCTTCTGTCACAACATGCCACATTCCGGCATAACCCACGATTTTCCCGTCCAGCAGAGCGGCATAATAAATCGCCATGGCGTTTTCCCGCACCTCGCGCTCAAAATCCGCCCGCGTCCATGGAATGGAAAACGTCGCCTCCTCCACAGCCAGCACGCCGTCAATATGTTCTTCCCGCATCGGTATAATTTCAATCATTCCTCATGTTCCCCTTTCCGGAAAAGGCGTTCTTCCCGTTCCCGCTCCGCCTGGGATTTCCGCAGATAAATCAGCTCAAATTTCCCGTTCTGCTCTGTTTTCCTTTCCTCTGCCAAAAGGCGCCCCAGAACGGCAACAGACGCCGCCCTCTGCTGGCTGCAGTGCGCCGGAGCAAAGATAAAATCCGGATTTTCCGCCAGCCGTTCCCTGTGAACGGGCACACCGTCCCCAAGGAAAATGACCTTCTGTTCAAATCCCTCCGCAATCTCAATAATGGTTTCGATACTTTCCGCCATAAAGTCTGTTTCCCGGCAGAGCCGTCCGTCCGTCCATGTATAAAACGCAGCATAAACCTGCTGCCTTCTTGCGTCCATAATCGGGCAGATGATGCCGTCTGTTTCATACACATTATATGCCAGCGCATCTAATGTGGGAACCGGTATGACAGGCCGCCCAAGCGCAAGCGCAATTCCCTTTGCGGTTGCCGCGCCGATACGCAGCCCAGTAAAAGAGCCGGGTCCCGCCGAACAGGCAATATAATCAATTTCCTCCCGCGCGGTTTCCGTCCGTTCCAGCAGTTCCGCAATCATCGGCAGTATCGTCTGGCTGTGCGTCAGCTTATAATTCAGCGAAAACTCCGCCAGCAGCTTGTCCCCGTCCAAAAGGGCCGCCCCCGCCGTCTGTCCTGTTGTATCAATCCCCAGTATTTTCATGCTTCTCCGCCGCCTTTCCGCCGCAGTGTAATTCTGCGGTAATTCTCATTCCTGCCGTAGTCTTTTTCCATGGTAATCCAGAGCGCGTCCTCCGGTATCACATCATGTACGATTTCTGCCCATTCCACAAGACACACGCCATTGCCGTAAAAATATTCCATGCATCCGGTTTCTTCCAGTTCTTCCCCGCCGGAAATGCGGTAAACGTCAAAATGGTACAACGGCAGTTCCGCCCCTTCGTAGCAGTTCATGATGGCAAATGTCGGGCTTGTCACCATTTCTGAAACGCCAAGCCCTTTTGCAAAGCCCTTTGTAAATATCGTTTTGCCAACGCCCAAATCTCCGCTCAGACAGTAAACTTCGCCCGTGTGCGCTTTCCGGCCCAGCTTTTCCGCAAATTCTGCCGTTTCCTCCGGACACATGCTTTCAAAAATCTTATCCATATGTTAACCCTCAATACATAAACAAAGCCGTCACACCTGTATCCAGCAGGCGGGCCTGCTTTCCGTCATAGTAATATAAATCGCCCACACCTGACGCCATATCATAGTTTTGCAGATAGGCCAGCTTTCCGTTTGCCTTATATTGGAAAGCAAACGCATTTTCCGCGATAACAGTTTCATTTTTTCCGTCCCAGCGTTTCAGTGTGCCGTTGCCGGTTGTGCCGTTTGGCGCAGAAATGAAATACATTGCCTTTTCGTCATCGGAATAATATACGCCGCAGGCATTGCCCTGCGCGTTTCCATCGCTTGTCGCAACAGTCCCCACACCGTTGTCATAATTGCAGTAATACCCCAGCAGGTCACTGCTTCCAAGGAAAGCCATGCTGTCCACATTTGTTTGCAGCAGGGCTGCTTTTTCCATATCCTGCACATCAGCAAGCATCAGGTCGCTTGTGCCCATTTCCATATTCCGCGCAAGGTAAGCCACCCTGCTGCCATCTTTGGAAAGCTGCACCGTATCTGCCGAAACGGGAAAGCCCTCCGGCATGGGCAGCTCCTCGCAATGCCCCATTGCGTCCGCAAGGAAAACCTTTTTCTCTCCGTCTGCCAACGCGCCGTAATACGCATATTCCACCAGCTGCAAATCTCCGCTGATTTCTGAAATCGGAATCGACTGAGGCTGTACCGCCTGATAGCCCGTTACAAACGGTCTGTCATTCGCCACCGCAACAGCGGAAATCACGTTTTCGGCCGCTTTTACGGTTTTTCCGTTTGTCAGAATATAGCAGTCCAGCAGGATAGGCTCAAAACCCTCCCCGTTGTTCATCGCCTGCCGTATATTGTCCCGCTCCTGTTTCTCCGCAAACACAGGGTTTTCCGCGATTTCAGCTTCCGTCGGCTCTGCCGGCAAAGCGGCGTCTGCCTCCCGCATATCGTCCACAATCAAATCCCTGTACAAAACGTTTTCCTCGGATACCCTGCAATAGAGCAAATCGCGCCCATTCGGCATAACCTCCATATATGCCACGCTTTCCGCCACACGTTCTGTTTTTCCCGTTTCCAGCGCATGACCAAATACATCATAGCTGCCGTCTGTTTCGCCTTCAGCTACATAATAAACTGTATCCGTTTTATTCGCCAGCGCGTACATCTCCACAGAAGCACACAGTTCCACAGGTTCTGAGCCTGCCGCAGTAGAAAGTGCGTACAGTGCAAGCCCGTCCGCTCCATGCACAGTATACAGGAGGTATTTTCCGTCACTGCTTAAAAAATAAGACTGCTCGTCCAGCTGCATATCCGTCGAGATTTTCCGCGGCGCGCCATCGGAAAGCCAGAGCGAAATTTTCTCTCCATCTGCTTTCAAATAAGCTGCCTGCCGCCCATCTTTGCTGATAGCATAATCCAGCACAGTATCACTGATTTTTTCCGGCTCTGCCTGCGGGTCAGCAGTGTTTTTGCGGAAAAGATTGAATCTGCCGTTCGCATCAATGTCTGCCGCATAATACACCAGATCCCCTTTTTCCGAGAACATCGCGCCCCATGCGGAGTAATAATAATGATAGGAACCGCCGTCACTGACATTCTCTGCCAACAGATACGGCTCATTTTTCAGGTCATAAAAATGTATTTCATTATCTCTGGTGTAGAGCACACCAACATCTGATGCTTTGTGTGCATTCCCTGCCATCTGCCAGCAAAACGCCAGCACTCCTGCAAATACCACAAGCCCCAGCACTATCGCCAGAATATTTTTTCCGCCGCCGGAACGTCCTTCTGTTTCCTTCGCGCTTACTTCCTCTGCCGCATTTTCAGGCTGGGCAGGGGTCTCCGGCTGTTCCAGCCCTTCCTGCTTCTCAAAATCCTTGTCCAATGTGTTTTCCTCCTGTTTTCAAAAATAACGTTTCCGCAGCGCAAGAATCACGCGACTCGCCGTTTTCGCATTCCGTCGGAGCAATTTTTTCTGCATCTGCCCTCTGGTTTTCCGTTCGCTTTTCCGCAGCTGCCTTTCTTCCTTTTTTAATGCTTTTACAGCTGCTTTCGCGGCTGCTTTTTTCCGCAGGGGTGGCAGTTGCTTCATCTTTCCGCCCAGGCGGAACGCCGTCTGCCCGCTTTTCATAACGCGCAGCCCTTTTTTCGCCAGCCCAAGCCCCTTTTGTACCTGTGGATTCATACGCATTTCCCCTTTTGGGTCTGTTTCTTCTTATGATTTATATCTTTATATAATACCACATTTTCGCTGTACTCAAAACCCTTTTTCCCATTTTTTACAAAATATTTCCAATTTCTGCAAAATTATTAACTAATTGTTAACTAATTTAACTTTTTAGTAAAATTTCTATTTACAAATTCATACTTTTCCTTTATAATACAATTA
>CAMQRG010000057.1 GCA_947036475.1 uncultured Clostridia bacterium | reverse complement strand
TCTACACGTAAGGAGTCGTCGGCAGCGTCAGATGTGTATAAGAGACAGACTGTCGGCGGTGCTGCGGACAATATTCCGGATAGATGATGCGGTTTTTTGGCACTGGTACTGGACTATGGGTGTTGTCGTTGTGTTTGGCGCAGCATTGGTCCATATCCTGTATGTCCAAAGATATGCCAAACGAATGCGTGAGGCGATTGCGTATTATGAAAAGGGTGAAATCCGGATATACATGGATAAACTGGAAGCTATGCTTGATACCGCGAAGGGCAGAAACCTCCGGAATACGCTGAAAATCGACCTTTCCGTTGGCCATTACGCCATGGAGGAGTATGAGAGCGCCATTCGTATTCTGGAAGATATGTCCGAAGAACCCATGCGCGGCGGGCTGCGGCTGGTATATCGGCTGAACCTCTGCCTGTTCTATTTCCGCACAAACCGGAACGCCCAGGCGATGGAAATTTATCACGCGGGCGGAAAAGAGTTCGCGCGTTACCGTAAAAACAACCATTACGGCGGGAATATCGCTTTGCTGGATATGCTGGCGGCACTGCACGAAGGGCGGTACGGCGAAGCGGAAGAGCTGCTTGCGTATGCGCGGCAGACATGGAAATTTCCGCGCCTGCAAAGGGAATACTGGCTAATCGAAGAAAAGCTGGCGGCGCGCAGAACGGACGGCAGGCAGAATGATTTTTCAAATTTTGAGGGCTGAAATGGAGATACTTTCAGCCTTCTTTCGTTTAACGTATTTTTGCGGAACAGAAGCGAGGGGGTCAGGACGATGACGGACAAGGAAGAAATCTGCCGCCGTATGGACGAGATTCATACGACTGCAATGGGAGTGGACAGAATCAGTAAAAATTTAGGGCTGTGCGGTGCTGACACTGTGGCATACTGCAAGAATATCATTATGGACAGCAGATGTACGGTTTACCGGAAGGGAAAAAATTGGTACTGCGAATTGGGTGATGTCAGGATAACGGTTCATGCACACAGTTGTACGATTATAACGGCGCATATTGTTAAATAGTATTTTGTGTACAAACTGACAAATCAGAAGTTTTGCGCTGGAAAGGAGGAGAAATATGGAAAGAAGCGACCCTGTTTCTGCATTGAAAGGCATTGGGGAACAACGGGAAAAACGCCTGCACAGGCTGGATATTTTTACGGTGGAGCAGCTTTTGACCCATTACCCGAGGGATTATAAAGACCGCAGCCAGATTTTGAAAATCAGTGAGCTGATTCCGAACGAAACGGCGGCTTTTCTTGGGCAGGTGCGCGGTGAAGGACAGAACGGCGGGCGCGGGCGCATGGTATTCACGCGTCTGAAGGTATATGATGAAACCGGTTCTGTAACGGTACTGTGGTTCAACCAGCCCTACATGAAATCCTCCCTGAAAACCGGTGAATGGTATCTTTTTACCGGAAAGGTGCAGCAAAAAGGCCGGCAGACTGAGGTGGTTTCACCGGAATGTGAGCGAATCGGCGAAAATTTCGCAGGTGGACGCATCATTCCTGTATATCCTTCTGTGGAGGGGCTTTCGCAGAAAACCCTGCGCGGGCTGGTAGAGCAGGCTCTGCGGGAAACGGTGGACACGCTGCCGGAGGAACTGCCGCTTTGGCTGCGGAAGGGGTACCGCATTGCGGAACGGAATTTTGCCATTGAAAATATCCATTTCCCCAAGACGGAGCAGGGCTTTTACGATGCGCGGCGGCGGCTGGTGTTCGAGGAGCTTTTTTTATTGCAGGCGGCTTTGTTCCGGCTGAAACAGACGCTGGAGGACAGCGGCGAAGGAATCCGCCTGAAGCGGAAAAAAGCGGTATGGGAAAAGGCGGCAATACTGCCCTTTGCGCTGACAGATGCGCAGAAAACCGTACTGAAGGAAATCGAAAAGGATATGACGTCCGGAAAGGTTATGAACCGGCTGGTGCAGGGGGACGTAGGCAGCGGCAAAACGGCTGTCGCGCTGGCGGCGGCTTTCTGGACGATACAAAACGGCTTTCAGGCGGCAATTATGGCGCCTACGGAGGTACTGGCAAGGCAGCATTATGAAACCTTTACAAAGTTGTTCGCTCCGGTGGGAATAGAAACGGTACTGCTGACAGGCAGCCTGACGGCAAAGGAAAAACGGGAGGCTCTGGCGAAAGTGGCATCAGGTGCGGCGATGATGGTTGTCGGCACACATGCTGTGATACAGGCGGGCGTGGAATTTGCCAGACTGGGGCTTGCAGTGACCGATGAACAGCACCGCTTCGGCGTGCGGCAGAGGAGCCTGCTGGCGGATAAGGGAAAAAATGTACATACGCTGGTGATGACGGCGACGCCCATTCCCCGAACGCTTGCGCTGATACTATACGGAGATTTGGATATTTCCATTATTGACGAACTGCCGCCGGGCAGGCAGAAGATTGACACACTCGCGGTGAACAGCAGCTACCGCAAGCGTATCTATGCGTTTATCCAAAAGCATAAGGCAGAGGGGCGGCAGACGTACGTTATTTGCCCGATGATTGAGGAGAACGAAAAACTGGAGGCGCAGGCGGTTTTGCAGCATACGGAGGAACTGCAAAGAGAGTTGGAAAGCTGTCGTGTGGCCTGCGTGCATGGGAAAATGAAGGCGAAGGAAAAGCAGGCGGTGATGGAGGCGTTTGCCTCAGGGGAGATAGATGTGCTGGTTTCGACAACGGTTATTGAAGTTGGGATAAACGTGCCAAACGCAACGATAATGCTGATTGAAAATGCGGAGCGGTTCGGATTGGCACAGCTGCACCAGCTGCGGGGGCGCGTAGGACGCGGGAGCGAAAAGTCGTACTGTATTCTGGTGAGCGATTCCAAAACGAAGGTGGCAAAGGAACGGCTGAAAACGATGGCAGAATCAGAGGACGGGTTTGTGATTTCGGAGATGGATTTGAAGCTGCGCGGGCCGGGGGAGTTTTTCGGACTGCGCCAGCATGGACTGCCTGAGTTGAAAATTGCTGATCTTTCGCGGGATATGCCAATTCTGAAAGAAGCGCAGAAAGCCGTCGCGGAGCTGATAGAGCGTGACAGGGAACTGGCGGCAGAGGAACACCAGCCGCTGAAACGGCAGATTGAAGGATATCTGGAAGGAAAGAATTTAGAGATGTAAAATTAAAATTATGAAAGTTTTCTCTCTCCAAAATCTTTTTCTGAGGATGTTTTTATGGCCTAAAGGGGCGGCAGCATTTGGAACTGTCGCCCCTTTACAGGCTTTCATCAAAAACACTTGAACTGTCAACGAATAAAAATACTACACTGTCAAATAGATTTTCCTAATTTCTCCGCTTCATCAAGCTGCTCTGTTTTGCTTAAAATTGCCCCTGCGTCCATATTTCCGCCCGCATATACAATGCCAATATTCTTCCAGCCAAGGTGAGCGGTCAGGCCCTCGTAAAAAGCCCTGACAGGAGCAAAATTGCTTTCGGTTTCACCTTCGGCAGCCATAAGTAAAATGCAATCCTTTTTGGGATTTTCGTAGTCAGGGGTCATTTCTGCCACGGCAAACAGACGGTCAAAAGCACATTTTAGCTGACCGCTGATTCCCCAGTAATACATGGGGGAAGCCAGTACCACGATATCGGCTTGCACATATACCGGATAGATTTTAGACATATCATCTTTTTGAACGCAAGGACTTTCTTTATCCTTTCCGCCACTGCAGCAGCCTAAACAGCCATGGATATTCATTTTCTGCAAATCAAAGCAGGTTACTTCATGTCCGGCTGTTTCTGCTCCTTTTGTAAAGATTTTAATCAGTTCTTTTGTGTTCCCGTTGCTGCGGGGGCTTCCGTTTAAAATGCAGATTTTTTTACTCATATGATGTACACCTCCAAAGATTATGTTATAATGATAGCAGTACATACAGATAAAATAAAGTACGCACATTTTAGTTAGATACTAACCGAAAGGAAAGTTTGGGGCGCATGATAAAGGATTATATTGAAAAATCTAATTTTGAGGATACTGGATTCAGCTATACGTTATCGTTGATTAGTGGAAAATACAAAATGGTAATCCTGTATTGCCTGATGGAGTTTGGAGTTGTTCGATATAATGAATTGAAGCGATATATAAAATCAATCTCGCATAAGACGCTGAGTCATTCGTTAAAAGAATTGGAAAAAGATAATCTCGTTATCCGCAATGAATACCCTCAGATTCCCCCTAAAGTAGAATACAGCCTGTCTCCCAAAGGGCAGTCTCTCATGGAAATATTAGACCAATTATGTATATGGGGTGAAAGGTATAAGGACCACCCCTGAATATTATACAAGAATGAGAGGGATTCCGTAATTCCCGCCTTTTGGTCTTTGGATTGGAATAATGTGGTGCTCTGTTTCCTGTTTTCGGCTGCCTGCATTCTTTATTGTTCTTTAACATGAATCCGGAAAAATGGAATAAAATAGCAGAAGGGGGAATGTGTATGAAACGGATTCTTTGGCTTCTGCTTTTTTTGTGCTTTGCTTTGACTCCCACGCTGGTCTGGGCGGAAACCAGTGCGGAAAATGCGCCGCAGATTGCTGCACAGGGCGCGGCATTGGTCGATGGCCGCACTGGCCGCGTGCTCTGGGAAAAAGACGGGGATACGCCCATGACAATGGCGAGCACTACGAAAATCATGACGGCTGTGCTCGTGCTGGAAAACGCGGATTTAGACGGCATGGTCGAAGTCAGCAGGAATGCCGCGCGTCAGCCTGAGGTACATATGGATTTGCGGGAGGGTGAGGAATGGAAGGTAGGCGACCTGCTTTCGGCAATGATGCTCCGTTCCTATAATGATGCGGCTGTTGCGCTGGCGGAATATACTTCCGGTTCTGTGGAGGAATTTTGCGCGGAAATGACGGCGAAAGCGGAGGAGATTGGGGCAAAGGATACCGTCTTTGGTTCGCCGAATGGTCTGGACAGCAGTCTGCCGCTGGAACAGCACCATTCTACGGCAAACGATATGGCGCGGATTGCGGCTTACGCGCTGGAAAACGAGGACTTCTGCCGCATCGTTGCCCTGCCGGAAATTTATATTGCGGAGAAAAACGGCGGGAGGCAGCTTTCCGTTACGAATGCAGACCGCTTTTTGCGGGAATATGATGGCGCGATGGGCGTGAAAACGGGATATACCAATAAGGCGGGGCATTGCTTTGTCGGCGCGGCGGAGCGGGACGGCGTGCGGCTGGTTTCGGCTGTGCTGGGCAGCGGCTGGGGGGATTCCGGCAAGGAAAAGAAATGGACGGATACCAGAAAGCTAATGGACTACGGCTTTGCGCAGTATGAAAATTACAGGGCAGTGGAACAGGGGGCGGCGTTCGGCGAGGTACACGTGCTGGATTCGCCTGTGGAGACGGTGGGGACGGTTTTGGGGGAAGACTACGAGGCTTTATTTTCAAAGGCAGAACAAGAAAGCCTGCGTTTGGAGGCAGACCTGCCGGAAACCATAGAGCCGCCTGTCTGCGCCGGGGACGAATTAGGGGCGGCGCGGCTCATGCTGGGAGAAGAAACACTGGCAGAAATCCCTCTGCTGGCAAAGACAGATGCACCCTGCTTTACACTGGGACAGCGTCTGCGGCGGGTTGCAGCTGGCTGGCTGACATGGCGGGAATTTTGAAAGCAAAGGCAGCTGGCAACTGCCAGATGTTAGAAATAAGACAAAAAACCTCCTGCGGGAAACGCGCCCACAGGGGTTTTCTCATTGTTTTATAAATTCTGCATCGCTTGCAGGGAAACCGCTTTCATCTGTGCGGTAGCGTTCTGCCCGCATGTGCAGGTCATATTTTTTGCGCAGGCGGGCAATTTTCTCCATCATAGGAGAAGCATGATGCAGGTCCAACGACTGTTGGTCCTTCCAGATATCAATGAGCAGAACTGTTTCGGGGTCGTCCATTGGGAAGAAATAAGAGTAGCGTTCATTTCCGGCTTCGCGGCGGATCAGGGCGGCTGTCCCGCTGTGCTCCATTTCCTCGGCAAATTTGCGGGCGTTGCCGCCCGTTCCGGTATAGTACAGATTTATGATGATGCTCATAGCTGTCCCCTCTTTCTGATTTTGTATTTATTGTTGGGAAACGGGGCATTACCACCGCCGTCTGCGCCGTCTTGCGCGGCGTTTCTTCCAGCGGTAATAGCCGATGGCGCGGGTGACGCAGAGCAGGGCGCAGAACGCCAGCACGATACACCCGATTATTTTCAGTATTTTTTTGATAATGCCCGTGCGGGAGGCTTTATCCAGCTCCGCTTTTTGTTCTTCGGTCAGGAGCGGAACGTCTGCCTGTGCCAGAAGTTCTGCTGTGGCAAGGACTTCTTTGTTCAGAGAAACCGTAAGGGAACCGAGTACCTGCCCGCGCGTTACAGGGCCTTCAACGGTTTCAGGACATTCCACTGTAACTTTGAGCGCGGAAAAATCAGTGTTTTTTTCGACTGTTTTTTCAATATCCGATGCGGCGGCGGAAACAGTTCCCAAAACAACGGCTTTTTCGTTGTAAACCTCTGTAACAGATACCGTCTGCACATATTCAGCGGCGGAAAGCAGCTTGCGGGTCTCAAAATTCTCAAAGCCATATTCAAAAAGGGCTTTTGAGTCGGTATAATGCTCTGCACCTTCACACTTCAGCACAACGGCAATCAGTTCCCGCCCGTCTTTTTTTGCGAACGTAACCAGGGTATTTCGAGCTTCTTCGGTAAAGCCGGTTTTGCCGCCTGTGGCAAATTCAAAATAATATGTAGAATTGCTGTTCAGCATCTGGTGCTGCCCATGCAGATAGCGGGTTTCCGGCTGTTTATTGGTCGGCGGGATTTCATAATAGGTGCCGCCCATGATGGAGCGGAAGGTCTCATTTTGCAGGAGTGCGCGGGCAATCAGAGCCATATCATAGGCGGTAGTGGCATGTGTTTCATCATGCAGACCGCTGGGGTTGACAAAATGCGTATTTTCACAGCCCAATTCCGCAGCGCGGCTGTTCATATGCGCAGCAAACGCCTGCAATGTACCGTCCGTAAATTCAGCGGCGGCATTGGCGGCTTCGTTTGCAGAGCGAAGAAGGATTGCCTGAAGGATTTGTTCCAACGTGAGCGTTTCGCCCTCCTGAAGTGCAACGCTTGCGCTGCCGGGTTCAACATTTGTCACAGCTTCGTGGGAAACGGTGACGCTGTCTGTCAGAGAGCCTTTTTCGAGCGTAAGCAGTACGGTCATCAGTTTTGTAATGCTGGCAGGAAATTCCTTCTGCCGGCTGTTTTTTTCGTAAAGCACATCGCCTGTAGCGGCGTCCATCAGTATGGCTGCTTCTGCGGAAATTTCAGGCGGCGCGGATTGTGTCTGTCCGGCTGGTTCCGCAAACGCTGGGGCTGCCGGAAAAAGACAGATTATGGTGAATAGTATAAGGAAAGATATTTTTTTCATGCGCTTCTCCCTCGGTTCAAATTGAAAAATCGTTAAAGGTGTGGTAAGATAATGAAAAGCCTGCGGGGAGACAGGTTTCCCGCGGCTGCTTTATGGAAATACGCGTGAAAATTATACCAGAAACGAGAAAAAAGAAAAAGGGGTTTTGAAGAATTTGAGTGCGGAACGGAAAGGAAAACCAAACCGCGGACAGCTTCGCGCAGGCGCGGTGACAGCTTTTTTCCTGCTGAGCGGAATCGCTTACGGCGGGCATTTTGGTTTTTCAGGGGAAGCCTTTTCGATGGGCGGAGAAGGGGAACTGTCGGCTCTGCCTGTGGAAAGTACGCTTTCCGGCGAGGAACTGCTGGGGAAAATCAACATCAATACGGCAGACGGGAAGGAACTGGAACGTCTTTCCGGCATTGGGGAAAAGACAGCACAGGCGATTATTGTTTACCGTACAGAAAACGGCGCGTTTCAGCAGGTAGAGGATATTATGAAGGTTCCGGGAATCGGCGAAAAGACGTTTGAGAAGATGAAAGATGACATTAGTGTGGAATAAGCAGGAGGTTGGATGATGGCGTATCAGATTTTGGTTGTAGATGATGAAAAATTGATTGTGAAGGGAATAAAATTTTCTCTGGAGCAGGACGGCATGGAGGTGACTCCGGCTTATGACGGAGAGGAGGCCATGCAGTATATCAAAGAACGTCCGTTTGACCTTGTTGTGCTGGACGTTATGCTGCCGAAAATGGACGGGCTTCAGGTCTGCCAGCAGACGCGGGAATTTTCGCAGGTGCCCATCATTATGGTAACGGCAAAAGGCGAGGATATGGATAAGATTATGGGGCTGGAATACGGCGCAGACGATTATATTACGAAGCCCTTTAACATACTGGAATTAAAAGCGAGAATCAAGGCGATACTGCGGCGGAGCGTGAAAAAAACTACTGTGGAAGGGCCTGTGAAAAATACGCTGAAAGCAAGGGATCTGGAGCTTTCCTTTGACAGCCGTCGTGTGTTTATCAATGGGAAGGAAGTCAATCTGACAGCAAAGGAATTTGACCTGCTGGAGCTGCTCATGGAGAATCCCGGAAAGGTTTATAGCCGCGAAAAGCTGCTGGATACCGTCTGGGGCTATGATTATCCGGGTGATGTACGTACGGTGGACGTGCATGTGCGGCGGCTGCGTGAAAAAATAGAGGCAAACCCCAGCGAGCCGAAATATATCTTTACAAAATGGGGAGTTGGTTACTATTTTAACTGAGGAAACGAAGGGGAAACAGGCGCGTTTTATCAGCCTGCGGTGGATACTGCTGGCGGCGTATGCGCTGACCGGAATTGTGCCGCTGATTTTGATGGCAAGCACGATGCTCCATTCTGTGCAGGGTTATTTTCTGGAAGAACGGAAAAAAGAACTGCTCAGTCAGGCGAATGTGATTTCCGGTCAGGCGGCTTCTTCAAATTTTCTTTCGGACGAAGAAAGCCGGAAGGATTTGGAGGAGGTTATTCTGGGAACGGGGCAGAATAACAATTTCCGCGTGCTCGTGCTGGATTCCGCATGCATGGTAATTTATGATACAGGCTATGAGGAAGTCGGCAAGACCTTCCTTCTGCCGGAAATCATCGAAGCATTGGAAAATAAGGATACGGCAAGGGTGCAGGATAACGGCACGGTTTACGCGGCGGCGTCCATCGTGGGAACGGGCAACAGCGTAGACGGTGTTGTTCTGATTTCAGACGCGGTGACGGATATACAGGCAAAGATAAGCGATATTGCCCAAAAAGCGTACCTGATGGTGGGCGTTATGGTGCTGATTGTGTTTTTGCTGATGGTCGTGGTTTCTCAGGTGTTTACGGAGCCGGTAAAAAGTGTTATCCGTGTTGTGCAGAAAATGTCCGAGGGGCATTTTGAACAGCGCGCCGTTGTTCGGACGAAAATACACAATGAGGTTGTCGATCTGGCAATCGCCTGTAACCAGATGGCGGACCAGCTGGAAAAAGTGGAATCTTCCAGACAGCAGTTCGTTTCCAACGTTTCGCATGAGCTGAAAACGCCGCTGAGTTCCGTAAAGGTGCTGAGCGAATCCATACTGCTTCAGGAGGATGTGCCGAAGGAGATGTATGTGGAATTTCTGCATGATATCAATTCCGAGGTAGACCGTATGACGGCAATCATCAACGACCTGCTGATACTGGTAAAGCTGGACCAGAAGGAGGTTCCCCTGAATTTCAGGGAAACCGACCTGAACGAAATGATGACGGGAATCATGAAGCGGTTACAGCCGCTTGCCGATACGAAGGAGATTACACTGCAATGGGAACAGATAAAGGAAGTTACGGCGGAGGTAGATGAAATGAAGCTGTCGCTTGCCGTTTCCAACCTGATAGATAATGCGATTAAGTATACGCCAAAGCAGGGCGGGGTAAAAGTGACGCTGGATTCCGACCACCAGCATGCCTTTATCAGCGTGTCAGATACGGGCATCGGGATACCGGAAACGGAGGTCGGGCGCATTTTTGAGCGATTCTACCGCGTGGATAAAACGCGCGACAGGGAAACCGGTGGGACAGGCCTTGGGCTTTCCATCACCCATGCAACGGTGATGATGCATAACGGAAGCATTAAAGTAAACAGCAGGGAGGACGAAGGCACGACAGTGCTTCTGCGCGTCCCTCTGCGCCAGAGCCAGACCCAGAACGTATAGGCGGGGCGTCCGGAGGAAAGGAGTACATGCGCATGAAGGAAAAAAAGAATCTGCTGCGCAAAGCTGTTGTGGCTGTCATTGTGCTGGTTATTCTTATTCCCTGCTCTGTGCTGGTTTATGAAATTTCACAGACAAAGGATGAAAGCACGATACAGCTTTAATATATGATGAATGAT
>CAMQRG010000056.1 GCA_947036475.1 uncultured Clostridia bacterium | reverse complement strand
TCTACACGTAAGGAGTCGTCGGCAGCGTCAGATGTGTATAAGAGACAGGTCGCGTGGCTCATACCATGCTTGAAACGCAGCGTATAGGTTGTTACCTTCTGTTCTGCCATTGTTTTCCACAATGGGGCATAGCGAATCATTCTACCCAGCCTCCTTTACAGTACCTATTATGGCTGATATAATATCCATATGATATGGCTATTATTTAGCCATACAAATATTTTAGAACATAGTTTTTTATGATCCCAATTAGCACCAGGGATAAGATTTTGAATTTTGGCAGGAGGGGATATTTCTTATGGGAAACGAAAAAATTTCCTGCTGTTTTACAGGCCACAGAAGGATAGAAAACGACAGGCTGTATTTTATCAGTGCAGCATTGGAAACGGAAATTGAAAAGATGATTTTGAAAGGCGTCCGCTTTTTTTATTGCGGCGGAGCAATCGGTTTTGACACACTTGCTGAAAAAGCGGTTATCAGCCTGCGTGAGAAACATCCCTGCATAAAATTGATTATTGCAGTTCCTCATATGGGACAGAGTAATTCCTTCAAGGAAAAAGAAAAGCAGGAATATGAGCGGATTATTTCCCTTGCCGACGAAGCAGTCTGCCTTTCCGAGCATTACTATAAAGGCTGTATGCACGCAAGGAATCGTTTTATGGTTGACAACAGCAGGCATTGTATCTGCTATTTGAATGGAGATACGGGCGGCACGGCATACACGGTCAGATATGCCGAAAAACAGGCCCTGCATATCGTCAACCTTGCAGACCATTTTAATTTATAGGAGGATATGATGAAGAAAAAAGCGAATATTTGTAAGGCGGAATTAAATATCATGGAAGTCTTGTGGACGCAGGGGGAAATGACAGCCGGCCGTTTATATCGCAACTTGCAGGATAAAATTAAATGGAAAAAAAGCACGACTTACACCGTGCTGGGGAAATGTGTTGAGAAAGGCTTCGTAGAGCGTATAGACCCGCGTTATGTCTGCCGCGCCCTGGTGAGCCGGAAAGAGATAGAGCACAGGGCGATTGAAGAAACCGTGGATTTGTATTTTGGGGGTTCAAAAATATCCCTTTTCTCTGTTTTCTTAAAAAATGCAGGCTTAACAGCTGAGGAAATACAAACTTTGAAAGGCATGCTGGAGCATAGAAATGAAAATATTCCCCCGCTTGCATAACTGCAACTGTAAAAAGATTTTCCAGTATGCTATAATAAAGCTGTAAGACAGGTCAGCGTATTTCAGGTCAGAGTAACGGTTGAGGGATTTTGGTATCCCGAAGCCAGTAAAGGAGCTATCAGGTCTGTATGCCTGACACAAACACAATTCCATAAAATAGGCGTTTGACAGGAAGTGCAAACAAAAAAATTCTACATTCTTCTGTCAGACAGCCTGAAAACCGTAAATTCTATTTCTAATTTTCAAGAGATGCGAATTTGCGGTTTTTTTATTTCCAAAAAAGGAGGCGGATAAACAGAAATTTCGGAAGTAACCACGAAAGCCGAGCAAAAGGAGGACAACATGGCACATTTATTAGAGAAGCAGCAGGAAATGAACTACTACGAACGGCAGGCGGAACGCCTGCGGTTAAACAACATGAACCGTGAAGAAATCGCGGTATTCAGCGCGATACACGCGGAAACATGGCTTGGACGTGTCGGTTTTCATGGCGAGGAGAAAGATTTGGTAGAATCTGGCAGGAAATCGCCGTTGGCACGGTATGACGGCGGCACGGTTCATGACTGGCAGTACGATTTTTGTATCCCCGCAAACGACAGCGAAATGCTGGAGCTGATCCGGAAATGGAACAGCGGAGGACGAAACATGGACACATTCAACCGGATTTATGACCGCGTGCAGGAGCTGGGCGGGCTGTACCTGATCTGGCACTGAAACGGGAGCAACATTGGAGCAGCGAAGGAGGCTTTATCATGAAGGACAAGAACAGCATGAAGATATTAGTTGTAGAGCCAGGGAAACACCCGTATGAGAAGGAAATCAAGGGCGAGTTAAAGGAAATGCAGGAAATCGTTGGCGGTACCATACAGGCGGTTTACCCGTTTCCGGAAAAAATCGGGCTCATCTGTAACGACGAAGGGATAATTCTCGGCCTGCCGTTCAACCGTAAAATAGAAGAAGATTATGGTATCTTCGGGACGTTTTTTATCTGTGGGCTTGGCAGGAAGAGTTTCGCTTCCCTGCCGGAAAAACTGGTTGATAAATATAGACGACGTTTCTATTCCCCGCAGATCTATACGGCAAGCGGCGTATACAACGTCCCGCCGGAACGTTACCGCATGCTGATGGAAAAACGGGGGAATGTCGCATGAAGCAAGAAGATTACAAGCCAAAGCTATGGGATTTAACGTACCGTGACATTGACAGGGATATAAGCCTGACAACGTATGCGGACACGGTGGTGTATGACTATGAAAACGGGATACAACGGCTTGTCGCTGTGCGCTTCGGAGGCTATCCGGAGCAGGTACACGCGATGTCTGACGTCATTTATGGGGGCGGCCAGGCCGTCATGGAAATGGAAGACAGGCGCATTACCCTCAATGGGCTGGCAAAACAGTACAGGCGTTTGTACACAAACGACGGGCTGTATACGGAAGCAGTCCTGATGCTGGAAGGAAACAGGGGCATTATGGACACTGGCGGAGAAAGCGGAAATACGGATAAAAACCCGCCCTTGCTGCCGGTTTACCTCTACTGCGAAAGGGACAGCGCCGACAGCCTGTTTGAAGAAATCGACAAGGCGGTTTCCGTTCCCCTGATTCCGGAATTTCGGGATTTCCTGATTGAAGAATTGCAGGCGCGGAGGCTTTTAGTAAGGCTGGAAGTCTTGTCTGTCAATCCATCGTTTGACGCATGGCGGCTCATGCTGTCCATGGGCGAAAAGGAGGTCATTTCTGTTGTGGAATACGGGCTGGAAACGGGGCGGATTTCCATACCGGACGCCCGCGCGAATACGGGCGCGTTTGACAATATCTGGACGGTATCCGCCTATCTGAACCAGTTCGGCAAAACCATCGCGGACAGGATACAGAACCAGTTCCACCCGCTGTTTGACCCATCGAAAGAACAGGTTTCCAAAGAAATCATGGCAGTCAATGCCGATATTCAGAAACACGCGGGCTATCCGCTGTATGACGCGCAGCTTGCCGTTGCGGAAAGCATTGTGCGGAGCCTGCGGCGGAACAAGGCCGCGCTCTGCATCGCGGAATGCGGCACCGGAAAAACAAAAATCGGTTTGACCGCTCTGCGCGCTTACCAGTCGCAGAAGGACAGAAAACAATTCAACATCGTCCTCTGCCCCGCGCATCTGCCGAAAAAATGGCTGCGGGAGATTGCGGAAACGGTGCCTGACGCGATCGCCGCACAGGTAAAAACAGTCGGCGAGCTGCAAAAGGCGTACAGCCACTTTTTACGGCAGGACAAGGACTGCTATATCGTAATCACAAAAGAAAAGGCGAGGGACGGCTATATGCGCCGCCCTGCTGTCCTTTACAACAAAAGGAAGCACGCTTTCCTCTGCCCCGACTGCGGCAGTCCGGTGATGGAAGATATATTCAATGAGGGTATTAAATGCGAAACAGAAGCGAGCCAGTTTTTCTTCCAGAAAGAGAATAAGAAAAACCACAAGTGCAGAAACTGCGGCGGCGTGCTTTGGACGGTGCAGGAAACGGAACGGCAGAGCCAGTGGGTGAAAATAGCGAATTACGGCTATGTTTACCGGACACTGGCGCGGCAGCATTTAGACTTGATTGCAAAGAAAGTAATGCTGAAAAGTATGCGGAGCAAAAAAGAGCCGGTATTCCCGAAGGAATACTACGATATTAAGGTGATTGCGGATAATCCGGACGTCATCGTAAAGCCTGTCGGGGCGCGGCGGCAGTGTTCGCTTTCCGCGTACATCAGCAAAAAAATGCGCGGACAGGTAAACGGGCTGATTATCGACGAATTGCAGGATTACAACAACAACAGCGGCCAGGGCGACGCGATGAACGACCTGCTTGGCTGTGCGAAACGTGCAATCGGGCTGACAGGGACGCTGATCAATGGTTATTCACAGGGCATTTTTTACCTGCTTTACCGCGTTTCCCCGCGCCTGATGCAGATAGACGATAAAATGTATACCGCCACAAAGAAATTTAACGATGAGTACGGCGTGACTGAAACTGTATATGAGGCTGACTCAGAGGAGTACCGCTCGAACCGCAGGACGGTGAATCGCAAACTGCGGGAAAAGCAGCTCCCCGGCGTGTCGCCCCTGGTGTATTCCCGTTTCCTGATGAATAACGCAGTGTTCCTTTCTCTGAATGATATGGGGAAACAGCTTCCGGAATATGAGGAAATCCCTGTGGAGCTTGAACTGCCGGCGGATATTTTTGCGGAGTACAAGCGCATTGAGGATAGGTTTGTAGACGTCATGAAGTACCATCGGGATATTGCCCAGAGGGTGATGTCGGCATTTATGAGCCTGCTGACGGTATATCCCGACCAGCCCTACAATATGCGGCCGGTACTGGAACCTGTCGCTGAAACAGAACTTATTCAGCCGGAGGATACTTTTTCGCCGGAGGAATTAAACGCGAAGGACGTCTGGCTTTTGCAGAAAGTCAGGGAAAAGATAGCAAAGCGGGAACGGGTCGTAGTCTATACAAGCTGGGTACGGATTGACACACAGGATCGCTTGGAAAAGATGTTCCGCGACAACGGCATCAGTGTTGCCGTCCTGCGTTCGGCCGTCCCTACCGCAAAGCGGGAGGAATGGATACAGACGCAGGTTGGAAAAGGCGTGCGCGTGCTGATTACGAACCCCCAGCTTTTGGAAACAGGGCTTGACCTGAACGATTTCACAACGCTCATCTACTACAACATCAGCTATAAGCTGTTCACGCTGCGGCAGTCCTCGCGGCGTTCGTGGCGCATCAACCAGAAGGCCCCAAGGATAGAAGTCTATTTCTTGTATTTCAAAGATGTCATGCAGCATCGGGCGATACGCCTGATGGCGTCAAAGCTGGCGGTCGCGGGCATCATAGAGGGCAACCTGACTGACGAGGGGCTTGCCGCCATGAGCGAATGCCAGGACTTGACAACACTTCTGGCGCAGGAGCTGACGCAGGGCTTGAAAAATGAAGCCGGAGAGCTGGGCGGCATGTTCAAAAAAATGGCGTTCCTCAAACCGGAGGAGGAAAAAGATACGGTCGAGGGCGAGTGTACTTTACTGGAAACGGCAGAAGCCGGCGAACCGGAAAGCGAAGAAACAGAGCCGGAAATCGGCATAGACGAAGCAGACGGCGTGATAAAGGCTGGCAGTACGGAAATTTCCTTTGTGAAATCCAAAAGCAGGGCAAAGAAAAAGGCTGCCATACTGGAAAACCAGCTGTCTTTGTTTGATTTTTTGGAACTGACAGCATGATTACCGAAGGAATATGGAAGGGAGCAGGAAATATGCAGAGCGAAATGACAGTGATTGATTTAACGGACGAAAACACGCTGAGGAAATTTTTAAGCGAGTGCAGGAGCATGGAACAGGAGGAACCACAGGCGGAACCGCCGTTCCAGTTTGAAAACCAGCTTTCGCTGTTTGATGCAATGCAGCAATGAGAAAAGAAAAAGACCGCAGGGCTCTGCCCCACCACCCCGCAAGGGCTTTCAGCCCTTGACCCTTTACCCACCGCGCATTAGCGCGGTGGAAATAAAGTTTGGGGTCAAGCCCTTTTCAAAGGGCTTGCGGGGTTTGGGGCGGTGCCCCAAGGTCTTAACAGGTCTATGAAATAGGAGGTGCGGCATGAAATTTGAAATGGAACAAAGCGTTTTGGAAGAAATGGCGGGAAAAGTGAAGAAAATCGTTAATAACAGCATATCCGCTGAGGTTTTGCGCGGCGTGTACCTGGAGTGCGATGAGGAGAAACAGGAGGTGTCCATGATTGGAACGGACATAGATATGTCCATTTTCCTGAAGGAAAAAGCGGACGTCCGGGAAAGCGGGCGTATCGTGCTGGACGCAAGGCTGCTGTTTGATATTATCTCCCACGCGCCCGATGGACGGGTACGTTTCCTTATGAACCGCCAAAAGAGCATGGTGAGGATAAAAACGGAAAAAACCGTTTACGACATTATTTTCTTTGATGCAAAGAATTATCCAAAACCGGAGATGCCTTTTCCGGAGGATACTGTCAGGATTTCCGGTATCCGGAGCATGGCGGCAAAAACCGCTTTCGCCGTTGATGAAGGTGGCAAGAACATTGCCCTGGGCTGCATCTGCCTGCGCACGCATAAAAACAGGATGCAGGCAGCTGCAACCAACGGCCGCTGCATGATGCTGGCAAAGCAGGACATCGGCTGCGGAAATGAAAAACAGTTCCTTCTGCCGAAAAAGCAGTTTTTGAAGCTGGCGGCAATGTCCGCAGATGAGGACGAATACAGCGTAGGCGAGGTACAGAACCGCGTTGTATTCATGAAAAAAGGCATAATGGTTTCGCTGGAAACTTACCGTGACGTCAGCTTTCTGGATACCGACCGCGTGGTGCAGGCCGTTCATCCGGAATATACGGCAACGGTGGAGGCGCAGGATATGAAAAGAGCACTGGATTTGATGTCTGCGGACAAAGAAAACATGACAGTGAACATCGTGTTCCGGAAAAATACAATTGTGGTAAGCAGCGGCGGGAAATATCCGGCAGAAACGCAACTGCCAGCAAAAACCGGTACGGAAATGCCAAAGGGTGGTTTTTACTATTCCCTCAAGGAGCTGTGCAGCCTGTTCCGCGTGATTCACGGAATAGCGCAGATAAAAATAGACCGGAACGGCGCGGTGCTGATCCGCAGTAAGGACGAACTGTTTTTCCTGATGCCGAGGCGTCCGGTAGAAACGGCGAAAAAGACGAATACGAAAAAAGCGGCGTAAAAACGAAAACAATATAAGGAGGAGATATTTATGTTAAATAATTGTTCTATTATGGGAAGGCTGACAAGAGATCCGGAAATGCGGCAAACGAAGGGCGGCGACCCGTTGCTTGTGGCAAAATTCGGACTTGCCGTGGAACGGGATTATACGACTGAACAGGGCGAGAAAATCACAGATTTTATCGAAATCGTAGCATGGAGGAAAAAAGCGGAGTTTGCTGAAAAATATCTGAAAAAAGGACAGCTGGTAGCAATCCAGGGGAGCCTGTACCGCAACGAATGGGAAACCAGAGATGGAGAAAAACGCTCTTACCATTACATAGATGCGAAAAATATCTATTTCGCGGAAAGCAAAAAAAGCGCGCCGGAAAAGGAGGCGGCGGCAGAAGCACCGGCAGACAGCGGGTATTCCAACGGATTCGACCCGTTTGCTGACGATGGATTTGACCCGTTTGCGTAATAAGGACTGCTATAAACTGGAATTTATCTTAGACCTTGGGGACTCTGTCCCCAACACCCCTGCAAGCCCTTTGAAAAGGGTTTGACCCTAAACTTTGTTTTCCACCGCGCATTTGCGCGGTGGGTAAAGGGTCAAGGGACGAAGTCCCTTGCGGGGTAATGGGGCGGTGCCCCACGGTCTTAGATAAACTCCGAGTTATGAAACGAGTGTATCAGAGTTAGAAAAGAGGCTTTTATTTTATGCCGAGAAAAGGTATAATAAAAGCAGAATATCCAGCGAACAAAAAAGCTGGCTGTAAATGCAGCCAGTATCTATTCTAACAGGAGAAATCAAGATGAAGCCGATTGAAATATACCACGGAAGCACCGAGGCCGTAGTATTTCCCGAAATTCGCAAAACACGTTATACAAAAGACTTTTCATGGGGCTTTTATTGCACAAAGAATTATGAACAGGCATATAGATGGGCAAACCGCCGAAATGGAGCAGGCGTGGTAAGCATATATTCCTATGTGGAGAATGAAAGCCTGAAAATTCTGAAATTCGAGGAAATGACGGACGAATGGCTTGACTTTATAGGAAAATGCAGGGCGGGCTATATCCATAGCTATGATATCGTGGAAGGCCCTATGGCAGACGATACGATTTGGAATTTTGTGAATGATTTCCTAAATGGCGACATTAGCAGGGAGATATTTTGGGCGTATGCAAAATTTAAACACCCAACGCATCAGATTAGCTTTCATTCCATAAGGGCTTTGGAATGCCTGCGTTTTGAAGGGAGCGAGAACGCCGATGACCGAGAAGCTGAAAAATGATATTTTTTATGTCTGCACATTGATTGAATATACTGCACGAAAAACAAAGAACCGCCGGTGTGATGTTGTCAAAATGATTGGCAAAGAGGAAATTGCCCGCCAGCTTCGTGCGGCGGAGGTAAACCACTGCCTTTCCCTGGCTCAGGTTTCCGATGAGCTGGCAGAGGATTTTCATATTCCGGATGGAAATTTTGATACTGTGTCAGAATGCCGGTATGAAGTGCCGTCTGTGCATTCTATCGGAAAAGTCTATCAGCGTCTGGTTCTTGCGACGGGCAGCACAGATGCGGCACAGGCAATTATGAATGTGTTTGCATCGTTCATCAGCGATGAGATTTCGGATTTTAATACAAACGTGTATTACAGCAATCCGGATTATCTCAGATGCTGCTATGAGGAAGGCATGCTGCTCGCATGAGAAGCTGTGTGCAGGAAAGCAGGAGGCGGGAAACGTGAAAGATCCGGCAGATATGATAGAGGAACTGAAAGGGCGGATTGTTCCGATTGCAAAGAAATACGGCATCGCGAAGGTCTATCTTTTCGGCTCATTCGCCCGCGGGGATTATCATGAAAACAGCGATATTGATTTGAGGATAGAAAAAGGCTGCCTGAAAGGACTGATTGCCCTTGGAGGTTTTTGTGAGGAAGTAGAATCCGCGTTGGAAAGGAGCGTTGATGTGCTTACGACAGGAAGCCTCGAAGACGATTTTCTTGAGAAGATAAAGCAAGACGAAGTGCTGCTGTATGCAGAATCCTAGAGGTGCTGCCGCATATCATTATGCCAGCATTGACGCTGAAATTTTGCCGGAAACAGTGGAAAATGATATTCCTACGTTGAAGGAATATCATGGTAAAATCTTGCGGTGTATTGCTTAACCGCAAATAAAAAGGAACTCATCAGGCTTTGCGCCTGACATAACATTGGAAAGACTGCAAAAGGTGCTTAAAAAGCTGTTTGCAGTCTTTTGTTTTAACTGGAACAGGAGGAGAAGCAAATGACGTACACATATCGTAGCATCTTGCCAGAAATTGAAGAAATATGCAATAAAAACACCGATTGCTATGTAAAATATTTGCATGGCAGGCCGTTTTCGTGTCCATACAAAGACTTATGCTTTAAGGATTATGAAGGACTGAATAACGGCAATACGGCATTGGAAACCGCTATTCTTACGCGGTTTATGGAACTTAAAACAGGGAAACCGCATAAAAAGTTTTATTTCACTTTTGGAAGTGATTCAAGATTTCCCTTTCCGAATGGTTATATCATTATCCTGGCGGAAAATGAACAGGAGGCAATAAAGAAATTCAGGGAAAAATACCCGGACAGACACGAAGGCGTAATAAACTGTGCATTCTGGTATACAGAAGAAGAATGGCTCGAAACAATAAATAAAACAAGTTACACGGAACCGGCAGAGGTTTTCGCATAGGAGGGAAAACATAAAAATTTAACCGGCTATGAAAAACAGATTTATCAGGCTTTATGCCTGACATAACATTGGAAAGGCTGCAAAAGGCGTTCAGAACGCTGCTTTGCAGTCTTTTGTTTTAACCGGAACAGGAGGAAAATAATGAATTTATCAGAAAAAAAGAGGCACAATGATGGTGGAACACCAGATACAGGCAGGCTCTCCATTGAGGAACGCAACGAGCTTGTGGTATCTTATCTTGACTGCATTGACAGGGTGATACGCAAAAACTGGCTGCTGATCCAGGCTGCGCATCTGGACAGGGACGATGTGTACCAGAACCTTGCCATTCGCCTGATTCATGCGGTGGAACGGTACCAGCCGGGGCCTATGAGCATGAAAAGCTATATTACCATGCAGCTGCGGTATGAACTGCTAAACTGTAAAAGTGCAAAGGCAATGTATGGGTTCCATTCGGCACCGTATGACATGCGGAACGCATCTGTTTCGCTGGAGGCATTGAGTGCTTCTGATCCCTATTGGGAAAGCAAATATGAAATAGTTGCATAACTTAGAAAAAGCTGCAAAACGCCCTGCTTCAGCAGGGCGTTTCCTGTGTAGAGAAAACCACGCGATAGTCGCGTGGTTCCAAAGAGCCTTCTGGCGATG
>CAMQRG010000055.1 GCA_947036475.1 uncultured Clostridia bacterium | reverse complement strand
GAGATAGCGTAGCGTCTCGTGGGCTCGGAGATGTGTATAAGAGACAGAGATGCAGCTAAATGAACTGGGCGCGGACGGCTGGGAAATGGCCCAGCGTGCGGACGGTTTCTTTTTCTTCAAGAGAGAAAAGAACGGCTGATTCTGGTAGAAAAATTTTTCTTTTGTAAAGGGAAAATACTTGACAAATGGTTGGAGTGCCGTTAAAATAGGAAAAGTGGTTGTAAAGTAGTTTTCCTTTACAGGAGGCGGAACGATGGACGATATTCTGCACTTGACACTGCTCTATGATTTTTACGGCGAACTGCTGACGGAAAAACAGAAGCAGGTCTATGAAATGCATTATCAGAATGACCTATCTCTCTCGGAGATTGCGGAAGAACTGTCCATCAGCCGGCAGGCTGTGCGCGACCAGCTGCTGCGGACGGAGAAAATATTGCAGGGATACGAGGAAACACTGCATCTGATTTCCCGTTTCCAGGAGCAGCGCAGGGCTGTGGAGGAAATGAAAGCAGTCATGGAGGCGATGGAGCAGGAGCCGCTTGATGGGAAACTGGCGGAGGCTGTTTCCAAAATGAAAAAAATCGCCGACGGCATCATATTCTGAAAGGAGGAGCGGTCTGATGGCTTTTGAAAATCTTTCCGGCAAACTGCAGGAGGTATTCAAGCAGCTGCGGGGAAAAGGCAGGCTGACGGAAGCTGACGTAAAAGCGGCTATGCGGGAAGTGAAGATCGCACTTCTGGAGGCGGACGTCAATTTCAAGATTGTAAAGGAATTTATCAAAAAGGTTACGGAACGCGCCATCGGCACTGAGGTGCTGGAGGGGCTGAACCCTGGACAACAGGTTATCAAAATCGTAAACGAGGAACTGATAGACCTGATGGGGACGACGCAGAGCTGTCTGACCTTTGCGAACCGCCCGCCGACGGTATATATGATGGTTGGTTTGCAGGGCGCAGGTAAGACTACCTCCAGCGGGAAGCTGGCAGGGCAGCTGCGCAAGCAGGGCAGAAATCCTCTGCTGGTAGCCTGTGACGTTTACCGCCCCGCTGCAATCAAGCAGCTGCAGGTGGTAGGGAAGAACTACAACATTCCTGTGTTTGAGATGGGCGATAAACTCAGCCCTGTGGAAATTTCCAAAAAGGCACTGGAATATGCCGCGGAACAGCATAACGATGTAATTTTGATTGATACGGCGGGCCGTCTGCATATCAATGAGGAACTCATGCAGGAACTGCAGGATATCAAAGCAGCAGTTAAGCCGCAGGAAATTCTGCTGGTCGTGGACGCGATGACGGGTCAGGACGCTGTGACGGTTGCGGAGAGTTTTGACAGCCAGCTTGGCGTAGATGGCATTATCCTGACGAAGCTGGACGGCGACGCAAGGGGCGGCGCGGCTCTTTCTGTCCGGAGTGTTACAAACAAGCCGATCAAATACATCGGCATGGGGGAGAAAATGGAGGATTTGGAACCGTTTTATCCCGACCGCATGGCATCACGTATCCTGGGTATGGGTGATGTACTTTCCCTGATTGACAAGGTGCAGCAGAACATCGATGAGCAGGAAGCCCTGGAAATGCAGAAAAAAATGCGTTCCAATGAATTTACATTGGAAGATTTCCTGTCGCAGATGCAGCAGATAAAGAAAATGGGGCCGCTGAAAGATTTGATGGGCATGATACCCGGCATGAACAAAATAGATATGGACGCTGCACTGAAAGGCGTTGACCCGGCAAAGGAAATGGCTAAGACAGAAGCAATTATACAGTCCATGACGAAGGAAGAACGGGCAAACCCTGCTATTTTGAACGGACCGAGAAAAAAACGCATTGCCAACGGCTGCGGCAGGACGATTGCAGATGTGAACCGCCTGCTGAAACAGTTTGAGGAAATGAAAAAAATGATGAAACAGATGAACAATATGCAGAAAGGCCGTAAAAAAGGCCGCCTGCCGTTCTTCTGATAAAGCTGGCTTGACTTCCCCGAAACGGGGACAGATATAGAGCAAAATGAATTGTGACTTAGGAGGTGAAAGACATGGCAGTAAGAATTAGACTGAAAAGACTGGGTGCAAAGAAGGCTCCTTTTTATAGAATCGTTGTTGCGGATTCCAGAACACCCAGAAATGGTAAATCCATCGAGGAAATCGGTTACTACGACCCTACAAAGGAACCTGCTGTTCTGAAAGTTGACGCGGAAGCGGCTAACAAATGGCTCACAACAGGCGCACAGCCTTCTGAAACTGTAAAGGCTCTGCTGAAAAAGGCAGGCGTTATCGGCGAATAATCCGAAACGGAGGGCTGGACTATGAAAGAACTGCTGGAAGTCATTGCAAAAAGGCTTGTTGAAAATCCGGAGCAGGTCTCTGTGACAGAAACGGAAAACGACAGGACTCTTGTTCTGGAGCTGAAAGTAGCTCCGGAGGATATGGGCAAGGTCATCGGCAAGCAGGGAAGGATTGCGAAAGCAATTCGGACTGTTGTGAAGGCGGCCGGCGTCCATGAGGATAAGAAAATCGTTGTGGAAATCGTACAGTAAAACCCCGTGAGGGGTTTGAGGGCACAGGAGTTCCTGTGTAGCTTCGCTTTGCGCTGAACGGAGCGGAGGCCAGAGCCCTCAGGGTTTCTCAGCAATGCAGGCAGGGTGGGAACACCCTGCTGTTTTTATAGGAAGAAAAACAGAGGTGCGTATGGAAAAGTTTTTTGAGATAGGCGTAATAACGGGCACGCATGGAATACAGGGAACAATGCGGGTATTTCCCACAACGCAGGATCCCTCCCGCTTTGAACGGCTGAAAGAGGTGACTGTGGAAAACAGAGGGAAACAGGAAATCTTTCATATAAAAAAGGTCGCGTTCCACAAGAAGTTTGTTCTGCTGACCGTTAAGGAGATTACAGATATTAACGCCGCTGAGCTATATAAAAATGCAAGGCTTCTGATTCCTGACGCAGAGGCGATTCCTCTGGAGGCGGACGAATACTATACCCGCGACCTTTACGGTCTGCGCGTGGTGACGGACGAGGGCGAGGAGCTCGGCGAGTTGGCGCGTATCTATGAAACCGGTGCGAATGACGTTTATGCTGTACAGAAAACGCCGGAGGACAAGGAACTGCTCATTCCTGCTATCAAGGACTGTATATTGAATGTGAATCTGGAAACAGGTGTAATGACGGTTCATCTGCTGGAGGGACTGAGACCATGAAACAGTATTTCATATTGACACTGTTTCCGGAAATGATGGAACAGACGCTTTCCCACAGCATTATGGGGCGGGCGCAGAGGGAAGGGCTTATTTCCATAAAAGCGGTGAATATACGCGACTATACACTGAATAAACAGAAACATGTGGACGATTACCCGTATGGCGGCGGCGCAGGTATGCTGATGCAGGGTCAGCCGATTTATGACGCTTATCAGAGCCTTATGCCACAGGCGGCAGGTGCGAGGGTAGTTTATCTGACGCCGCAGGGCAGAACATTTACCCAGAGCATTGCAGAAGAACTGGCGCGGGAGGAAAGCCTTGTGTTTCTCTGCGGGCATTATGAGGGAATTGATGAGCGGCTTATAGAGGAAATTGTGACAGATGAACTGTCCATTGGGGATTTTGTGCTGACGGGCGGCGAACTGGCGGCGTCGGCAGTGATTGACGCAGTATCCCGCCTGACTCCGGGCGTGCTGGGAAAAGAGGAATCCTTTGCAGATGAGAGCTTTTCCGATGGCCTGCTGGAATATCCGCAGTATACCCGCCCGCCTGTGTTTATGGGGCGTGAGGTGCCGGAGGTGCTTTTGAGCGGACACCATGAAAACGTGGCAAAATGGCGCAGGGAGCAGGCACTGCTGCGGACAGCAGAAAAAAGGCCGGATTTGCTGGCGAAGGCTGCGTTGACAGAAAAAGACCGCCTGTTTCTGCGGGAACATGGAATAGATATCGTATAAAAGAGGAAAGAACAGGAAGGAGTGACGGCATGATTCAGGTTGATGAAAAGAAATGTATTGGCTGTGGAGCTTGTGAAGAGGACTGCTTTTTTCAGGCGATAAAGGTTAAGGAAAAGAAAGCGGCTGTTCTGGGGGATTGTTTCCATTGCGGCCATTGCGTAGCGGTTTGCCCTGCGGGTGCGGTTTCCATGCCGGATTATCCCATGGAAGATGTCAGGGAATATCATAAAGATGATTTTTTTGTGGACGCGGAGAAATTGCTGAACTTTATCCGGTTCCGCCGCTCTGTTCGCCAGTTCCAAAAGAAGCAAATCCCCCATGCTGAAATAGAAAGCATATTGGAGGCGGGAAGATTCACACCGACTGCGGGAAATCGTCAGGACGTTTCCTATATTGTTCTGCAAAAGGAATTGGAGTCATTCAAACCGCTGGCGTGGGAAGGGCTGGACGCACTGCTTGAAATGGAAGAGTTTCCGTATACACGTATGCTGAAACCGCTCCGGCAGGCACATCAGGAAAACCCTGCGGAAGATGGGCTGTTTTTTGATGCAGACGCGCTGCTGCTGGTGTTTGGGGAATCCTCTGTACTGAGTGCGGGGCTTGCCGCTTGTTCTATGGAGCTGATGGCACAGGCAAAAGGAATCGGCGTGCTGTACAGCGGATTTTTGCAGGGTATTATTAATATTTCCCCGAAAGCAAAGGAATTTTTGCAGATGGATGGGAAAAAGACGCTCTGCGCGTGTATGCTGCTTGGATATCCAGATGTGCAGTACCGGAGGACGGTGCCCAGAAAGCCGGCAGTTGTGCAGTGGAGATAACATGTTTTGCTATAAAGATATATTGCAGAAGGTTTTCAGACAGTGAAAGGTCCGGCCGGATTGAAAAATACAATCTGGCTGGACCTTTTTTACTTTTTCAGAAGTCTTTAATTCAGCTGGAATTTCTGTGTCAAATCATTCATCAGCTGAGACTGGTCTGACAGATTCTGTGCGGTTGCCGCGCTTTGTTCAGAAGTAGCAGAGGTACTCTGTACCACAGAAGAAATCTGGTCAATACCTTCCGTTATCTGCGAAATAGCAACGGTCTGATTTTCGATAGCCTCCACCACTGCATGCATTCTGGTAGTGACGTTGCCGGCGATGGAATTCGTTTTATCCAGTGATTCCGTTACTTTTTCCACCACCAGCCCGCCTTCTCTCACAGCGTCAATGGAGCTTTCGATCAGTTCTTTTGTGGCTTTGGCAGCTTCATCAGACTTTGCTGCCAGATTGCGCACTTCATCGGAAACAACTGCGAAGCCTTTGCCGGCACTGCCTGCGCGGGCAGCCTCGACAGCGGCGTTTAAAGCCAGAATATTCGTCTGAAACGCGATGCTTTCAATGGTATCAATGATTTTACGAATTTCGGAGGAGGAACCGGAAATTTTTTCCATTGCGGTATTCAGCTCTTTTACATAATCCACATTGATATTCAGCTGTGTGCCTACCTGATTTACAAATTCTCCCGCTTCTTCCACAGCCGCCACTGTCTGTTTGGCGTTTTCTGCGATACTGCCAACAGTAGAGGAAAGCTCATGGACGGCGCTTGCCTGTTCTGTTGCACCCTGACTCAGAGACTGCGCCCCGTTGGACACATGCCCCGCGCTGGCTGCTACTGTTGCGGCGGACTGACTGATTTGAAGAAGCATATCTTTCAGAGAGCGATGGATTGCCTTAATAGATTTTTCTATTGCGACGAAATCGCCCCAGTATGTACGGGTAATATTTTCCCGGAAATCTCCCTGTTCCATTTTGCCAAGGTGGTAAGATGCATCCTGCACCACATCATTCAGGCGCTGTATGGTTGTATCCAAAGCCTTTGTCAAATGCGCTGTTTCATCCTTTGATTTCACAGCAGGGGCAGGCGTCTGCAAATCGCCTTCTGCCAGCTTTTCCAGGCGGGTGACACAGGAACGGATAGGGTTGGAAATCGAGCGTCCTACCATTACTGCTACGGGGTAGGTGGCAAGAATGACCAGCAGCACCACTAAAAGCGTGAGCAGGATACTCCGGTCCAGGGTAGCCTTAAATTCCCGCTGGCTGGCTTCAATGGCAATGCTCCATTCCTGATTGCCGTCAATGGGGGCAAAGCCCACAAATTTGTTATCGCCATACAACTGATAGGCTCCGGTGCCGGTTTCTCCCTGTATCATGCGCTGGTTGAGTGCGGCAACATCTTCCAGACTGGCATCTGTTTTCGCAGCGTTAATCATATTAGAGCCTTCTTCTACAATGGCGCGTTCCCTGTGGCCGATGACGTTGCCTCTATGGTCCAGCACATAAGCTACACCATCGCTGCCCATAGCCAGATTGACAACGATATCTGACAGGAAATCTGCGCTGATGCCGCCATAGACCACGCCTGCGAATTGGCCGTTTTCCATGATGGGAACTTCCAGCAGGAATATCATCTGCTGTCCATCGTTCATAATATCAGAAATATAAGGCTTCATGCTCTGCTTACACTTCTGAAAATATTCTTCTCCGGCATAGCTGAAGCCAGTGGAGGAAAATCCATCGGCATCCATTTTTCCGGTATAAAGGAACCCGTTTCTCTGTGCAATATCATCCCGAACAGGAATCAATTCCGGCGCCATAGGGTCAGACTTCCGGAAGATATCGGAAGCAGCCGCCTCCTGCAGCGCGGTCCAATATTTATCCATGCGCCACTCCACAGCGTCCGCCGCCATCTGGGTGGCAGGTACCATTGTTTTTTCCATTACGGCTCAATCCCGCTGGCGTTCAAAAGGGCTGTAATTACGCCGATCAGCACAGCGCTGACCAATACTGCTGACAACATACTGACTTGAATTTTTGATTTGATCGACTTCATGTTTCCTTTTCCTTTCTTCCTGTTTTGTTTCTGGCGAAAATGAATTCGCCATGGATTTCCCGTCCCTTTTATCACATATATCACAGAGGTTCTGTGTTTATGCGGGGTGGAAAAAGCCGGAGAATGTCATAAAATTTTCATTGTATTTTAGATAAATAGTAGCATAAAGACTCTGAATGTTCAATACAAATTGTTTCGGATTTTATGCGAGAAACCGACGTTAAAAAAGCGCGAATAGCTCTCCCTGATTTTTCATTGTGGGAAAAGAAAAACGGCAAAGGTACTGCAAAGGAATGGATTGAAATTCAAATTGTTTTTAGAATGTAAACTACATATGCTTTGTTAAAGTTTATTAACATCTACCAAATTTCGGCCGAATATTATATAATTATAGATATTAGTCAACAGGATTAGGATTATATCTATTACCGTTTGAAAGAAAAAACACAATATGGGACATTTTTTGTCAGGCTGCTTTGGCACTTTTTGTCTTATTTTTTCAATACTTAGACTAATCCGTAATCTATTCCGTAGTGTTTTTAGACTTTTTTGTTTACGATGGTCTAAAGGGGTCGAAAATATGCCGGAGAGAGAAGCACTCGCAAAATATCTGAAAGAATATCGAAAAGAATGCAATGAAACTCAGATTGAATTTGCGTTTCATATCGGCATAAGTGTAGAGGAATTAAGCCTTTTGGAACGTTTGAAAGGTAATCCGAACTTGAATACACTATAAAAAATCGCAGCATATACGGGCGATACGGTTTCCGACCTTTTGCAGGTGGAAGATAAAAATTAGGCGGGCAGGGCAGGTGCCCTGCAATATTCCGCCGGAAAGAAGGGATACAGATGTACAAAGTATTACTGGACGGATATTTTGCTTCGGAGGAATATGCGGAAACGGAGCAGGGAAAGCCATATTTGGAGTTGACAGCGTTTTTGCGGAAACATTTGGATGATGAGGCATTTTTAGATTTTGAAACGATTTTGCATACACAAATCATCTATACAGCCGAAAATGCGTTTATTGCAGGGTATACAGCTAAGACGGATAACGGCGTGCGTATTCTGCGCAGACGACGGAAGGGCCGCAGAGTCAGATGAAAAACAGAAACCGTCCCAAAGGCTGCAAAATTCCTGTGATTAGCTTTTATGAGAAATATGAAAATGAAAGAATTTTGACAAAAACACATGAAAACATATTTTAACTACTACATTATGCAGAAAGTCGTCCTTGAAAATGGGCGGCTTTTTTTGCGTTTTGTTTCCATTATACTCTTTTCTTTCCCTAATATCCATAATGACAAATGATGAGAAGGCTGACAATAGATGAAAAGTAACTCAATTTGTCCTGATGCATAAGATATAGTAAGCCAAGCATAGAAGATGGCGAGGTTGTTTTAGAACTTAGAAAGGAGAGTATTATGTTTTTGAATGATTATTACAAAAATGGACATGCAAAAGATTGGTCTGAGGAGAACTGTCAGATATTTGCAAGGCAGTGTTGTGGAAAGCGGGGCTGTGGGAGTCAGTGCTGTGGTGACTGCTGTACAGATACAATGAGATGTCCGGAAACAGGACAGGAAAAGATATATATGTTCGCAGAGGGAACGCCTTACAGAGCCGGAACCAAAGTGCTCCATAATGGGGCGTTGTATCAGGTAGCGAGAGATAATCCAATGGGAATTCCAGGAGATTCTCCGGACTTTTTTCTGGTGCAAACCGAAGAGCCCACGAGACCACAAGGTCCAACTGGTGCAACGGGTCCGCAAGGTCCGGCCGGAACAACAGGCCCCACAGGAGCACAAGGCCCAACTGGTGCAACGGGCGCAACAGGTCCAATGGGTCTGCAGGGTTTAACTGGTGTAACGGGTGCGACTGGACAGCAAGGAGCGACAGGGGCACAGGGACCGGCCGGAGCAGCAGGTCCACAGGGTCCAGCCGGAGCAGCAGGTCCACAGGGACCAGCAGGGGCAGCAGGTCCTACAGGTCCAACAGGAGCAACAGGTCCAACAGGTCCACAAGGTTCAGCCGGACCGACAGGAGCAGCAGGCCCGCAGGGTCTGGCCGGCCCAACAGGAGCGACGGGTTCACAGGGACCAGCCGGAGCGACAGGCCCAGCCGGAGCAGCAGGTCCAACAGGAGCAACAGGTTCACAGGGACTGGCCGGACCAACGGGAGCGACGGGTTCGCCGGGTCCAGTCGGAGCAGCAGGTCCGCAGGGACCAGCCGGAGCGACAGGTCCACAAGGGGCAACAGGTCCTACGGGAGCAGCAGGAGCTGCCGGCCCGATGGGAGTTACCGGTCCCGCCGGCCCAACAGGTCCAACAGGTCCGCAGGGACTGGCCGGACCAACAGGAGCGACAGGTTCACAGGGACCAGCCGGCCTCTCTGCTCCAGCGCCTGTGCTGCATGCGTTGGTGTCAGTCAGTGAAGGAATACAGGCTCCGGGAGGGAATGGGCTCATTTACTTTACAGATTCTTTGTTTATCAAGGGCACGGATATTGCTCATCCAATGAATACCGGTAAGTTTTCCCTGGTGACAAACGGAACTTATGAGATTTCATATCATACGGTTGCCACTAATTCGGCCGCTGTTAATCCACCGGTTCCGGTTGGTGTGCATCTTACCGCTAATTATGTTGTAATTCCTGGAACAACTTCCTTAGCAACTGTCAGTGAGAAAGATTATAAGGTGGATCTTTCAGGGTCCACATTTATAACGGTAACTGACGCACCGGTTGAGATCGGACTGGTGACGGAGACTATGTATGGGCAGTTTAGCGACTCATCCATAACTATCCGCAAACTGGATTAAGGATAATGAAACAGAAGAATCAATGAATGAATCGATTTACGAAAGGCCGACCGAAAGCTTTACAGGTCGGCCAAATCGGTTCGATTCTGAAGATTGAATACATCTGCTGTGAGAATGTGGCATATTTGTTGCTGTTCACAGGTAGTATCTCGCGAGAAAAGTGATATTGATTTGGCAGAGGAATTGGTTGTGTAGAGAAAACCACGCGATAGTCGCGTGGTTCCAAAGAGCCTTCTGGCGATGAGGCAGACAGAAAAACTCCCTTCGATTATAATAAAAGTGCGGTCGGCCGACTGCACTTTTATTATAATCGAAGGGAGGACATTAAGATATGGGTCTTAATGATATAAATAAATTATCCCACACGAGCTGGAATTGCAAATATCATATTGCGTTTGCGCTCAAGTATAGAAGAATGGTATTTTACAAAAACAAGAAAACAGAAGTTGGAAAAATCCTGAGGAAACTGTGTGAATGGAAAGGAGTAAATACAATAACCTGTTGAATGGACACAGGCAGAGGCTGTGTGCAGTTGGCAGGCTCTTGTTATGCGTTTACGCATTACGCAAGAAGCATAGGTTTTGCCCGAATAGGAAAAACCACCGGATTGTCCGGTGGCTGCTTATTTGCTGTCTCTTATACACATCTGACGCTGCCGACG
>CAMQRG010000054.1 GCA_947036475.1 uncultured Clostridia bacterium | reverse complement strand
GAGTCGTCGGCAGCGTCAGATGTGTATAAGAGACAGATCCTAAAGATTATAGTCGTTTTTATTCTGAGGATCTTTCTGTGACAATATTTTGCAAATACTTAACAAAACAGTGCAATCTTTTTTATTTGCTTCATTAGCAGAAGATACAGGGAGAAAGAGGCAGCAATCTGTGCAAAGTGGAATTTTTTTCAGGAAGAAGGATATAAGAAAGTCCGATTTTCTACAGAAAATCGGACTTTCTTACGAATGGAGATAACGAGACTCGAACTCGTGACCTATGCGTTGCGAACGCATCGCTCTCCCAACTGAGCTATACCCCCGAATGAAATTTTGCAATGGAAACAACGGGGCTCGAACCCGTGACCTCTCGCGTGTGAAGCGAACGCTCGTCCCAGCTGAGCTATGTTTCCGAGAGGTATTATAGCACAATCAAAATGAGAGGACAAGTGATAAATCAAAAAAATATAAATTTTTTCCAGTGTTCCGTCTGTGGAAATGGTTACTGGATTCCTGCTGTGTGCGAGTTATTTGGGCGACAATTTCTATTCTTAAAAACTATGGAAAACTATTTAATATAGATATTTGATATTTATATTCCATGGATTTATAATTTATGGAAACCGACAGACAGGAGATGAGAACAATGCGGAATTTCAAACGATTTGGCACAGTAATACTGACGCTTTTGCTGGCGTCCGCCCTGGCGGTTTTTGCGTTTGGAGCGGACAGGGATACCGACTTTTCCGATGTGAATGCAGGAGCATGGTATGCGGAGGCGGTACAATACTGCGAGGAAAGGGAACTGATGAGCGGCGTTTCCTCCTCCCGCTTTGCGCCGGAGGGGACGCTGACACGCGCGCAGCTGGTAACGGTGCTTTACCGTATGGAAGGCAGTCCCGCCGTAACAGGAAATGACAATTTTTCTGACACAGACGAGGGAAAATGGTACAGCCCTGCGGTAATCTGGGCGGCGCGGCAGGGGCTGGTCAGCGGATACGGCAACGGGCTTTTCGGCGTGGATGACCCTGTTACACAGGAACAGCTGGCATTGATTTTTCAACGGTATACCGATGCGCCTGTGACGAAGGAGATTCCGGGTTTCAGCGGGACTTCGGCCCCGGCAACCCGCGCACAGGCGGCGGCAGTCCTGATGGCGTGCGGGCAGGCAGGAGAACAGCCGGAAACACCGGCTCAGGCGGAGGAAAGCCGTGTTCTTGTGGCGTATTTTTCCAATACTGGAAATACAGAGGGCATTGCGGAGCATTTGCAGGCAGTTCTAGGCGCGGAGCTTTACTGCATTACGCCGGAAACGGCTTATACGGCCGCAGATTTGGACTATACAAACGATTCCAGCCGCGCGAACCGCGAACAGGCGGATACCGCTGTGCGCCCTGCAATTATGGGTTCTGTGGAAGATATGGAGCAGTATGACGTCGTGTTTTTGGGCTATCCCATCTGGCACGGACAGGCGCCAAGAATCATCAGTACATTTCTGGAAAGCTATAATTTCAGCGGCAAAACGATTGTGCCTTTCTGTACTTCCGGAAGCAGTTCCATCGGCTCCAGCGCGGAAAATCTCCATTCCCTTGCACCGAATGCGGACTGGCTGGAGGGCAGGCGTTTTTCGGGCGGTGCGTCCCATGAAACAGTGGAAGACTGGGTCAGTGAGATGAATCTGCCGGAAACGGCAGAAAGGCAGCAGGAAGGAGGAGCGGCTATGCTGAACATTTCTGTAAACGGAAGAACACTTACTGCCTCTCTGGCGGATAATTCTTCCGCGCGGGCGTTTCAGGAGATGCTTGCGGAAGGTCCGCTGACGATTACAATGAGCGATTATGCCAGTATGGAAAAGGTCGGCGCGCTGGGGCGGAACCTCCCTGCCAATGATGAGCAGATACATACACAGGCAGGCGATATCATATTGTATCAGGGAAACCAGATTACGGTTTACTATGGCACAAATTCATGGAATTTGACCCGTCTGGGCAAAATCGACGGGATTGCCGCGCAGGAGCTGAAAGATATACTGGGCGGCGGAGATGTGGAAATGACATTTTCCCTTGCATAACGGAGGGAAACAGCAGTCAGAACGGAGGGAAGAATATGGTAAAACAGACGGCAGGGCGCGACAGTTTAGGGACATTTGCCCCGAAGTTTGCGGCATTGAATGACGATGTACTTTTTGGCGAGGTGTGGGCGCGGGAAGGACAGCTTTCCCTGAAAATGCGGTCTATCCTGACCGTTTCCGCGCTGGTGAGCAAGGGGCTGCTGGACAACTCGTTTCAGTTCCATGTGGCAAATGCAAAGAAAAACGGCGTGACAAAGGGTGAAATGGCTGAGATATTGACACATCTGGCGTTTTACGCCGGCTGGCCGAATGCCTGGGCGGCGTTCCGTATCGCAGTGGAGGTTTATCGGGACGATGATGGAGCAGACGGCGGGCTGTTCGGCATAGGTGCGGCGAATGACGCATTTGCGCAGTATTTTGTGGGCAAAAGCTATTTGAAGCCTCTGACTGACCCGGAAGAAACCGTATTTATGGCAAACGTAACATTTGAACCGGGCTGCCGGAACAACTGGCATATCCACCATGCGAAGCAGGGCGGCGGGCAGATTTTGCTCTGTACAGGCGGCAGGGGCTGGTATCAGGAGCAGGGGAAAGCCGCAAGGGAGCTTTTTCCCGGCGATACCGTAACGATTCCTGCCGGAGTGAAGCACTGGCATGGCGCGGCGAAGGACAGCTGGTTTTCGCATGTGGCAGTGGATTGCCCCGGAGAGGGGACGGCAACCGAATGGTGTGAGCCTGTGAGCGCGGAGGACTATGACGCACTTTCATAAGGGCAGAGCGCCGGAAACGAATCGTTCTGAAAAAAATGAATGGGGGAACAGAGAAATGGAGAAAACAAAAACACTGGTAGCATTTTTCAGCGCAGGCGGCATAACAGCAAAGCTGGCGGAAAGGCTTGCGGCAGCCATTGGTGCGGATTTGCATGAAATAAAGCCGGAAACGCCATACACAAGCGCGGATTTGGACTGGACGAACAGAAAAAGCCGGAGCAGTGTGGAGATGGGGGATAAAGATTTCCGCCCTGCCATTGCGAATGGTGTGGCGCATATGGAGCAGTATGGCAGAGTCTTTCTTGCGTTCCCAATCTGGTGGTATACTGCCCCGACTATTATATATACGTTTTTGGAACAGTATGATTTCAACGGAGTGACACTTATTCCTCTTGCAACATCGGGCGGGAGCGGCATGGGCAGTACAGGAAAGGATTTGGCAAAAATCTGCCCTGACGCGGTCTGGAAAGATGGGCAGGTGTTTTCCGCAAATACGGACAAGGGCAGTTTGAGGGACTGGGCGGAACAGTACCGCTGAAAAATATTGTACGGATAAAAACATTTGAATTACTGTGAAAGGCGGGCGGAGCATTCCGCCCTTCTTTTTTGTGTTGTGAGGGATTCCGGGCATGGAAAAGAACGGTGGAAATCCGAAAGATAAAACTAGCTTTTGCCGGCGGGATATGATATTATTTTCTTGAACTTTATTGGCGGGTATGCCAGAAGGAGGATTGTGATGAAAGCGGAAATTTTAGCGGTGGGTACGGAACTGCTGCTGGGAGATATTCTGAACACGAATGCACAGTTTTTGGCACAGGAACTGGCTGCGCTGGGCATCGAAGTATACTATCAGACGGTTGTGGGGGATAACCCGAAGCGTTTGGAAGATACCATTTTCCATGCGTTTTCGCGTGCCGACCTCATCATTACGACCGGCGGCCTTGGACCGACAGAGGACGACCTGACGAAAGAAACGGCGGCAAAATATTTCGGGGAGAATCTCGTGCTGGATGAAAAAGTATTGGCGCAGATAGAAAAATTCTTTAAGCGCATCGGGCGCGAAATGACGGAAAACAACGTAAAACAGGCAATGGTGCCGGAGAAAAACGGCGTTGTACTGTATAATGAGAACGGCACCGCGCCGGGCATTATCATAGAGAAAAACGGGAAAATGATTGTGATGCTGCCGGGACCACCGAAGGAAACCGTACCGATGTTTTTGAATCAGGTGAAGCCTTACCTTGCGAAAAAACAGGAAGTGACATTTGTTTCGCGTATCCTGCGGGTTGCGGGCGTGGGCGAGAGTGCGATGGAAACGGCGGTCAAGGATATGATTGACGCGCAGACAAATCCGACTATTGCGCCATATGCCAAGGACGGGGAATCCATACTGCGGATTACGGCTCGGGCAAAAGATGAGGAGGAAGCCAACCGCCTGATTGACCCTGTTGCGGCGGCTCTGCGGGAACGGCTGGGACACGCTGTTTATGCGGAGGGCGAGACGGATATGGAAACAGTTACGGCAGAGCTTCTGCTGGAAAAAAACAAGACGCTGGCTGTGGCGGAATCCTGTACGGGCGGCATGATTGCCTCCTCTCTGATAGAATATGCGGGCATTTCAAAAGTACTGCTGGAGGGCTGTGTGACATATTCCAACGAGGCAAAAATGAAGCGGCTGGGCGTGAAGGCGGAAACACTGGAAAAATATGGCGCGGTCAGCCCGGAAACGGCGGCGGAAATGGCGGAAGGCATTGCGCGGACAAGCGGCGCGGCAATCGGGCTGGCGACGACAGGCATAGCGGGACCGGACGGCGGCACGCCGGAGAAACCCGTTGGGCTGGTGTATGTTGCCCTGCATGCCGATGGAGAAACAAAAGTGAAGGAACTGCGTTTTGCAGGAAAACGGAATAAAATACGCGAACGTGCAGCATATGCCGCGCTGGACTGGCTGAGAAGGACACTGCAATATGAAAACTAAGGGCGACTGGCTGCTCCTGCTGGCGGCGGCAATCGGCGGCGGGGGCTTCATCAGCCTGAAATACCTGCTGGACTGGGGCTATTCGCCGTACCACATCATATTTGGGCGATTCCTTGTGGCGGTCGGCTGTATGGTTCTGGTATACTTCCGGCAGCTGCCGAAGGTGACAAAACGGGAATGGAAAACAGGCAGCGTGCTGGGGGCGATGCTTGCGGCGATGTTTCTGCTGCTGACGATGGGGCTGCAATATACCACGCCATCGGTCAATGCCTTCCTGTCGAACATTCCGGCGGTGATTGTGCCCTTCCTCTGCTGGGGCATTTTCCGCAAAAGACCCAACAGGAACTGCTTTATTGCGGCAGGCATGACGGGCGTGGGCGTGGCAATGCTTTCGCTGACGGCGGATTTCCGAATAGATTTGGGCGCGGCGTTATCGCTGGGCGCGGCGGCAGCATTTTCTCTGCAAATGGCATTTCTGGGGAATCTGACGGAGGACTGTGACGCGATTCATATTGTTTTGGCGGAGAATATTACGGTATTGGCGATTGCGGCGGCTGTCGTTCTGCTGGCAGGGCAGGCAATGCCGCCGTTTACACTGCCTGCGGCGGGGAATTTCATATTTCTGGGAGCATTCTGTACGGCGCTGTATTTTGTGTTACAGTCTGTCGGGCAGAGGATTACGCCGCCGAGTAAAGCGGCGGTAATTATCACATCGGAGTCCATATTTGCTGCGATACTATCGGCGCTGGTTTATGGCGAGCGGCTTTCGGTGCGAGGGGTATGCGGGTGCGTTCTGATTTTTCTGGCGATACTGCTGGCGGAGCGGAAGTGAGAGAAAAAAGATATGGAGGGGCTCTGCCCCCTCCACCCCCGCAAGGGCATTCTGCCCTTGACCCATCAGCAGCCGCATTTCATGCGGCTGGGGAAAAGGATAATGTAATTTGCACCTGACTGGAATTGGAAAAACATCCAGAAAACGAAGTTTTCTGGCAATCGGGTCAAGGGATGAAATCCCTTGCAGGGGATTGGGGGCAGAGCCCCCAAGATTTTAAAAAAACATAAGTTAATAAAAGAAAGGCGGCGGTACAATGGCTGGAAAATCCGGTAAATCACAAAAATTTGAGCCGAAATTTGAGGATAAAGAAAAGGCACTGGAAGCGGCGTTAGGCTATATCGAAAAGCAGTACGGCAAGGGCGCGGTTATGAAAATGGGCGACCAGAGCGCGAAAATGAATGTGGAGGTTATCCCGACGGGCTCTTTAAGTCTGGATATTGCTCTGGGTGTGGGCGGCGTGCCCAAGGGCAGGATTATCGAAATCTATGGACCGGAATCCTCCGGTAAAACGACTGTCGCGCTGCATATCGTTGCGGAGGTGCAGAAACGCAAAGGCATTGCGGGCTATATCGACGCGGAGCATGCCATGGACCCTACATATGCCAAAGCGTTGGGCGTAGACATTGACAACTTGTATATTTCACAGCCGGACGACGGCGAACAGGCATTGGAAATTGCAGAAACGATGGTCCGCAGCGGCGCGATTGATATTGTTGTGGTAGACTCTGTGGCGGCACTTGTACCGCGTGCGGAGATTGAGGGCGAAATGGGCGATTCCCATATGGGCTTACAGGCAAGACTGATGAGTCAGGCTTTGCGGAAACTGACGGGTATCGTAAAAAAATCCAACTGCACCGTTATTTTTATCAACCAGCTGCGCGAAAAAATCGGCGTGTCATTCGGCAATCCGGAAACGACTACGGGCGGGCGGGCGCTGAAATTTTATGCATCTGTGCGCATTGACATTCGCAAGGGCGACCCGCTGAAAACGGGAACGGATATCATCGGCAGCAGGGCGAAACTGAAGGTTGCGAAGAACAAGGTTGCGCCGCCTTTCAAAACAGCCGAGTTTGATATTGTGTACGGACAGGGCATCTCCATGGAAGGCGATATTCTGGATTTGGCGGCGGAAGTGGATATTGTGAGCAAGAGCGGCTCATGGTATGCATATAAGGAAACGCGTATCGGGCAGGGGCGCGAAAACGCGAAGCAGTTCCTGCGGGATAATCCGGAGATTTGTAAGGAAATAGATAACGCGGTGCGTGAGCATTTCGGACTGCCGTCGTTAGATGCAAAACCTGCTGAGGGAGCGGCGGAAGACGCGGAAAATGCGGAAAACGTTGACGCGGCGAAGGAAACGGAAGGAACGGCGAAAAAAGGAAAGGCGAAGGGCAAAAAGGCTGCGGAAAAAGCGGAACCTGCGCCGGAGGAGCCGGAAGAAAAAACAGAGCCGGAGGAGGAGCTTTCTGAGGAACCGGAAGGGCTGGAGGACGGCGACGCCGATGAGGACGAACCGGTTATTCTGGAAACGGAAATTGATTTCTAAGTTTTCCGGACTGGATATTCCTGCACCGGCTTCGCGCTCCTGCGCAAATTGTGTTGATTCTTTTTCCCTTTTATGGTATCATAAAGCAGATTGAGGTACTTTATCAAACAGAATACATGTTAGGAGGGAAAGAATATGACGAGAATCAAAACGATTGCGACAAGGGACCTGAACCGGAGCGTACAGCATGGTGGCTGCGGCGAATGCCAGACATCCTGCCAGTCTGCATGCAAAACATCCTGCGGCGTGGCAAACCAGCCCTGCGAAAATAAACAGGCATAAGTCAAGCGGAAACAAAAGGGCTTGCGCATGTTCCATGCGGAGGCTCTTTTCTTATGATAAAAAGATAAAGGAGAATGCTACTATGGTGCATCAATATCAGCTGAACGGGTATTCCATCGTGCTGGATACATGCAGCGGCTCGATTCATTGCGTAGACGATGTGGCGTATGATGTGATTGCCATGTATGAAAACCATACGGCGGAGGAAATCACTGCCGCTATGCTGGAAAAATACGGCGGCAGAGAGGATATAAACGAGGTGGAGATTCAGGAATGTATCGCAGATGTTGCCGCTCTGAAAGAGGCGGGGCAGCTTTTTACACCGGATACCTTCGCGCCGCTTGCGGCGGATTTCAAGAACAGGAGCAATGTAATAAAAGCGCTTTGTCTGCATGTTGCGCATACGTGTAATCTGAACTGTTCCTACTGCTTTGCCAGTCAGGGGGAATATCAGGGAGAGCGTGCGCTGATGTCTTTTGAGGTCGGGAAACAGGCGGTTGATTTCCTGATTGCACATTCCGGCAGCCGCAGAAATCTGGAGGTTGACTTTTTCGGCGGAGAACCGTTGATGAACTGGGAGGTTGTGAAACAGATTGTTGCCTACGCAAGAGAACAGGAAAAAATTCATAACAAAAATTTCCGGTTTACGCTGACGACGAACGGAATTTTGATTGACGATGAAGTGATAGAGTTTTCCAACCGCGAGATGGACAACGTTGTGCTGAGTCTGGACGGCCGGAAGGAAGTACACGACCATCTGCGGAAGGACTATGCAGGAGCAGGAAGTTATGACAGGATTGTGCCGAAATTCCAGAAATTTGCGGCGGCACGAGGGGATAAAAGCTATTACATCCGCGGTACATATACCCATAACAATACGGATTTTACAAACGATATTTTCCACATGGCGGATTTGGGCTTTACAGAGCTGAGCATGGAGCCTGTGGTTTGTGCGCCGGACGACCCTTATGCGCTGACGGAGGCGGATTTGCCCGTATTGTATGAGCAGTACGAAATACTGGCAAAGGAAATGCTGAAACGCAAACGCGAAGGACGCCCATTCACGTTCTACCACTATATGCTGGACCTGACGAACGGGCCTTGTGTATACAAGCGGATTTCCGGCTGCGGCTCTGGAACGGAATATATGGCGGTGACGCCCTGGGGGGAACTGTTCCCCTGCCACCAGTTTGTGGGAGATGAAGCGTACAGCCTTGGGAATATCTGGGACGGCGTGAAAAATGAGGTGGTGCAGGAGGAATTCAGAAGCTGCAATGCTTATGCCAGAGAGGAATGTAAGGACTGCTGGGCGAAATTGTATTGCTCCGGCGGGTGCGCGGCAAATGCTTATCATGCTTCGGGCAGTATTCAGGGCGTATATGAATATGGCTGCGAATTGTTCAGAAAGCGCATGGAATGTGCCATTATGCTGAAAATTGCCGAAAGCGGGGAAGGACTTTGAGCAGGATAAGCACGCCAATCTGTGACTTTGTGCAGGCGTATGGGAAAAAGGATATTGCAAGACTGCATATGCCGGGGCATAAGGGCGCAGCTTTTTTGGGCTGTGAAGCATTGGACATTACGGAAATTGCGGGAGCAGATGAACTTTACCAGCCGGACGGTGTGATTGCGGAGAGTGAGGAAAACGCGCGGCGGCTTTTTGGAACAGGAAAAACGGTCTACGGAACGGAAGGTTCTTCGCAGTGCATTCGGGCAATGCTGTTCCTTGCATTGCAGGCGGCGGACCCCGCCGGCCGGCCTGTTGTTCTTGCGGGGCGTAACGCACATAAAGCGTTCCATTATGCCTGCTCACTGCTGGATTTGGACGTGGAATGGCTGATATCAGAGCGGGAAAGCCTGCTCTGCACCTGCCCGATTACGCCGGAACAGGTAAAAAAGAGGCTCGCGGGGCTGACGGAAAAACCAATTGCAGTTTATATCACCGCACCGGATTATCTGGGCTACCGTCCGGATATCCGCAGGCTGGCGGAGGTCTGCGGGACGGCCGGCGTGCCGCTTTTGGTGGATAACGCACATGGGGCGTACCTGAAATTTTTGAACCCCTCGGAACATCCCATTGACCTTGGCGCGGCAATGACCTGCGATTCTGCGCATAAGACCCTGCCTGTGCTGACAGGCGGGGCATATTTGCAGCTTTCGGCGGAATGGGCGGAACAGATGGGCGGCGAGGCGAAAAAGGCAATGGAGCTTTTTGGCTCGACCAGCCCGTCTTATTTGATTTTGCAGTCGCTGGATTGTTTTAACTGCTATGCGGCGGAGGGGTATCCGCAGAAATTGGCGGAAACTGTAAAAATGCTGGAACATTTGCGGGAAACATTGCGTCAAAGGGGCTGGGAAGTACTGGAAAGCGACCCTCTGCGCCTGACGCTTCTGGCGGCAGAAACGGGCTATACCGGACGCGAAATTGCGGAACGGCTGCGGAGCGGCAGCGTAGAATGTGAGTTTGCAGATGGGGAGGCTGTCGTGCTGATGGCGACGCCCGAAAACCGCCCGGAGGATTTCAGACGTGTTTTCGCTGCGCTGGACGGTATAGAGCCGCGCCCTGCATTTCTGCCGCTGCATGTACCTGCTGCCCTGCCGGAACGGAAAATGACAATACGCCAGGCGGTTTTTGCCAGACGGGAGGAAATTTCCTGCGATGCGGCTGTGGGACGGGTTTGCGCAATGCCATGCGTTTCCTGCCCGCCTGCAGTGCCGATTGTGGCGGGCGGCGAGGTGATTACGGAGGAAATGCTGCCGCTGTTTCGGGCGTATGGCGTGGAGCGGGTCGATGTGGTAAAATTTTGAAATTATTTCGGAATTATTACAAATTTATTAAGAATCAGGCGAAAAAGGGAAATATTTAGGATTTTGTGGTATCATAGTTGGG
>CAMQRG010000053.1 GCA_947036475.1 uncultured Clostridia bacterium | reverse complement strand
AGATAGCGTAGCGTCTCGTGGGCTCGGAGATGTGTATAAGAGACAGCCATGATGCTGTCTATTATTATCGTTATTTTCTTAAATGGTGCGATTTTTGGCTTTTACAGCTATATCTCTGATTTTATGGGACGGGTTACTAACATAGATGCATCATCCATAAGCCTGATTTTAATGTTTTATGGAATCGCAAACATTGTCGGCAATATGATTGCGGGGAGAGTTCTGACTATTGATGCTAAAAAATCCACATTTATCTTGCCGTTTGCATTGATAGCAGCATATACAGGGCTGTTTTTTACAGGCAGAATGACCGGCGCAACGGCACTGTGTACTGTGATAATAGGAGCATTGGTCGGACTTAACGCAAATGTGAATCAGTACCTGATTACGCAGTCTGGTTCAGAAGCTCCTGAGTTTTCCAATGGATTGTATCTTACATCGGCAAATCTTGGCACAACATTTGGGACATTTATCTGCGGACTGTTTATAACAGCAATGGATACAAGATATTCCCTATACGGAACATTTATCTTTATTGCGGTAGGTTTCGTAGCAATCGTCTTAAAAATGGGAACGGAAAAACAAAGGATTGTTTACCAAAATAGGAGGGTTCCATTATGATAAAGAATATAAAACTAAGTAATGATGTTGAGATGCCAATGGAGGGATTCGGCGTATTCCAGATAACGAATCTTGCTCAGTGTAAGCAGGTTGTCATGGATGCATTTGAAACGGGATACCGACTGATCGATACAGCCAGTTCCTACCAGAATGAGGAAGCGGTTGGTGCAGCAATTAAAGAGGCATTAACCAGAGGCATGGTAAAACGTGAGGAACTTTTCATTACAACGAAAGCCTATATCCAGGAAATGGGTTATGAAAATTTGAAAGAGGCGTTTGCCCGTTCCTTGGAAAAACTGGGCCTTGAATATCTTGACCTATATCTTGTGCATATGCCTCTTGGAGATTATTACGGCGCATGGCGGGCAATGGAGGAACTATATGAGGAAGGAAAAATTCGTGCTATCGGTGTATGCAATTTTGATTCTGCCCGCTTAATGGATTTATGTTACAACGTGAAGATCAGGCCGATGGTGAATCAGATTGAGCGTCATCCGCATTTTCAGCGGATAGAGGAACTTGCTGTTATGAAAAAACTTGGCATTCAGCCGCAAGGATGGGCGCCTTTTGCCGAAGGGTTGAAGGGAATGTTTACGGAACCTGTTTTGCAGGAAGTTGCCGCAAAGCATGGAAAAACCGTGGCGCAGGTTATTTTGCGGTGGGAGGTTCAGCAGGATGTAATTGTTATCCCGAAATCTGTCCACAAAGAGCGTATGGAAGAAAATACCGCCATATGGGATTTTGAACTGGACAGCGAGGATATGGAGAAAATCAGAGAGATAGACAAAAAATGTCCGTCAATGCTGGACTGCTCGAAACCGAGCGAGATTGACCGGCTGTATGATTACCTGAACAATCCAGTATTGACAAGTTTATAGGAGGAATTGCGACATGAAGATTATTGTATTAGAGGGAAGCCCTCATAAAAATGGTTCATCAAATATGCTGGCAGGACAGTTCATCAAGGGAGCGGAGGACGCCGGGCATACAGTTTCTATCTTAGATGTGGCCCACATGGATATGCACCCTTGTATGGGCTGTGGGCATTGCGGCATGAATGGCGAGTGCGTCTATACGGATGGTAATGCGTCTATCAGGGATGCACTGCTCGGTGCTGATATGGTGGTTTTTGTGACACCGATTTATTACTTTGGAATGTCTGCACAGTTAAAAATGGTGATTGACCGTTTTTACAGTTATACAATCAAACTTTCCGCAAAAGGACTGAAATCAGCATTGATAACAGCATCGTGGGATTCTGATGCTGATGTGATGCCTTATACGGCGGAGCATTATAAAAAATTATGCAAATATATGAATTTTACAAATTGCGGCATGGTTCTGGGAACCGGATGTGGCAGCCCGGAAATGACAAAAGACTCAGTGCATATGCAGGAAGCGTACAACTTTGGAAAGTCCCTGTAAAGTGTAGAGGTAGAACAGAAAAATTGGAGGATAAAGCAATGATGAATATAAATGTCAATGGAACCATCTTGAAAGTAAAAATGTGCGAAAACAGTTCGGTAGAGGCGGTAAGGGAGCTGTTGAAAAAAGAGCCTGTAACAATCGCAATGAAAGACTATGCCCATATGGAGAAGTTTGGGAGTTTCGGGACACAGCTTCCGAGGAACGATAAGCATATCACAACGGAAGCTGGGGATGTAATTTTGTCGGAGGGAAATCTGTTTGTAATTTATTATGCGCCGAATACATGGAATTTTACCCAGCTCGGAAAGGTGCAGGGGATGTCTACGGAGGAGTTGAAAAAGGTGCTTGGTAAAGGCAATGTCACAGTTACCCTAACATGGGAGGATGATTGACTATGTGAACCTCCGAAATATGCGCCGGATCTGCGGCAGTGACAGTGAAAGAAAGCTGCATCTGTTGATGGAATACAGCCGCCGTCAGGGGGACATCGCCGACCCCTGGTATACTGGTGATTTTGAACGGACTTGGAAGGACGTGCTGGAGGGTTGTCGGGAGCTGCTCGCCTCCGGAAAATGCTGTCCTCCGGCAAATAAAACCCCTTCCAATCAAAAATGAAGAAGTCTGAGCCTGCTCTGTATTGAAAGCATGACATTAGGAATTTATGATTTTGCCAAAACTTGCACAACTGCAACTGTTAAAGGCCGCGACAATCTGCTATAATAAAAGAGTAAATTAGGTCAGCGTATTTCAGGTCAGAGTAAATGCGGCGGGTACTGCCCGCTGCACAGCCGCATAGCAGCTGGGAAGGGAGGCAAGTTTTTTACTGGCAGCCTGTAAAGGAATTATCAGGCATTGCGCTTGACATGAACAAAATATTTCAAAGAAAAAAGACTGCAAGCACTGCGTTTTATGCGCACTGTCCTGCGGTCTTTTTTTGCAAAAAAGGAGGAGCAGCGATGAGTGAAGACAAAAAATGGAACAATGATGAAATGCTGGACATTGGCAGCGTGGGTGAAAGTGATTTTGACCCGTTTGACGACGGCGATTTTGAACTGGAAGGAGAATCCCAAGGGGAACAGAAAGAAAAAAACACGGCGAAGGAAAGCCCTTCGGCGCAGAAAGAAAACAAAACCGTTGAAACAGAAGGGGACGTTTACGACCCGTTCGGTGACGACGATTTTGAGCAGGAAAGCCGACTCCGCGAGGAGAAGAAGGCAGCAGAGAAGAAACCCGCGAAAAAGGAGGACAGCAAGGCGGTGGCTGCGTCAAACCCTCTGGCGGCAGGAATCTCCGCTGCGGAGGAAAAGGACGCGGAAACAGCGCGTGACGGGCTGTTTTCCAAGCCGCCTGTGTTCTCCTACGCGGGCGTAACGGAGGAAATTGAAGATACCTCCCTTACGTTCGACGAGCTGCGGATTGAGAAAAAAGATGATTTTCCGGAGCTGGAGGACGGGAAACGTGTTTCATGGACAGTGGAATACGGGAAAATCAAAAAGCCTGTTCCCTCCCCGCAGAAAAAGACAATAGCGGAATGCAAGAAGGAAATCGAGGCGTCGAAGGAATTTCTGGATTCACTGAAAAAAGGAAAAGACAAATCACCGGTATGCAGGCTGGTGCCGAAGGTTACGGCGCAGAGCAAGGGCGTCGTGTCGTCGTCATACAAGGGCGTGTTTGCGTCCTATGACGAAGCCGACGAGGGCGGAAAGATGCTTTCCCTCTTCCCTTCCGGCGACGGGAAGGTCTACCAAATGCGGAAAACGGAAATGGGGCGTTTCATCACGCCCGTTTCCGAAACGAGCGAAATCAGGAGGGTGAAAGCCGGGTTTACCCCGGCACTCCCCCTGATTCCCGCCGAAAAACTGCTGTATATCCTGCGGTTTTTCAAATATATGGCGCACAAAGGGAATCTCGAGGCACTTGTCAACGTCTACTGGGACAAACAGGATTCCTGCTTTGTTTTGGACGTTCCGGAACAGAAGGTGACGCGGAGTTCTGTATCCAGCAAAATCAGCAAAAAGTTTGACAGCGGCCGTTTCATTCACTACATGGATATCCACAGCCACAACAACATGAACGCCTTTTTCTCACGGACAGACGACAGGGACGAAAAAGCCGCGCGGGTATATGCCGTAGTAGGCAGAATATCCAGCTTTTTCCCTGAAATCAAAGTGCGGATTGCCAATTCCCGCAGCTTTGTCGAGATAGACCCGTCTGTGGTATTTGAGGGCATTGTTGCGGCCGGTGATTTTCCGGAGGAATGGAAAACGGCGGTGTTTCTGGAAGACAGTGCTCCCAATCATTGGCAGGAATTTCTGAAACAGCTGGCGGGGAGTGATGGCATATGAAATTTTCATTGGAACGTCCTGTTTCAATCGTCATGCTTGGCGCAGGCGGCACAGGCGGTTATGCCGCGCCGCATATTTACAGGCTGACGCACACGCTGCGCCGCCCTGTCCGCTTTCTCATTGCGGACGGCGACATTGTGGAAGAAAAGAACCTTGTACGGCAGAACTTTGTCCATGCGGATTTGGGGCGCAATAAAGCCGCAGTCCTGGCAGAACGCTATGCTTCCGCATTCGGCATGGAAATCGCCTATATGCCGGAGTTTATCGAAAACGAGGACGCATTGGCAAGATTGGTAACGCCATCGAGGGAACAGAATGAACTTGTGATACTGATTGGCGCGGTGGACAACAACAAGAGCCGCCGAATGTGCCACAATGTATTCGCAAAGGCAACGGAGTTGGTCTATATTGACAGCGGCAACGGGCAGTACACCGGGCAGGTTGTGTGCGGGATACGCCGGAACGGGCGGACGACCTATAAGCCTGTGGGGACGCTGTATCCTGATATTCTGGAGGATACGGACAAATTCCCGACGGAGCTTTCCTGTGCGGAGGCGGCTGTATCCGCGCCGCAGAGCGTCGTGGCAAACGTCATGGCGGCAACGGCGATCCTCTCTTACCTTTATGACATACTGGTTTTGGGGGATATTACGGTGCGGAACGTCACGTTTTCCACAAAAGCGATACATATGAAACCGGAAATCACAAAGAAACGGAGAAGCAGGAAGAAAACAGCATAAATACAATAACACGCATTTACGGGAGGTCATGAGAATGGAAAAAAATAACAACAACCAAAATACTTTTAACACTGAAACACACTATGGAAGACAGCTCGCCGAAAAACTCCGGAAAGAGATAAAGGATTTCTCCAAGATGGATCCCTATGAGAAATTTGTCCTGGATAATGGCTGGAAATACCCAACGCTGAAAGAACTAAAAGCGGCATATAACAGGCTATGCAGATCGGTGAACGGTATATTGCTTTCGGAAAAGGAATTTCTCATCGAATCCGGACTTACGAAAAAAGAAGACATCGAAACCGCAAAGAAATCCTACGCTATACTGGCGGAATTGGTCAGAAAGGGTCAGATAGATGCGAAAAAAGTTTATTGGTACAGCCACTGCACTGACTGTATACGATCACCGGAAACTATTATCACATATCCGTGCGCTCCCAAAGAATGGCTGCTTAATACGTGCGGCACGGAAATTTCAGAAGACAAAGCACTCGTATACGTTTGCCTGGAGTTCGGCTTTGAGGTGTGCAGGGTTCAGCTTATCGGTACGCCCTACTATGATGCGTCCGATTCTAACTTTATCCGCTTTGACTGCGGGGGATACGGCTGGCTGGCGAAGGACGGCGAACTTTACCAATTATTTATTTGAAAACTGAGAGGGGTGCGGCATATGAAATTAGAAGTTGGACTTGAAAAGATGAAAGGCGCGGATCTTGTCAGATTATACCAAGTGGTCGCGGAAGAAATGGGATATGACAGTACGGACAAAAGGCTCCGCTATGACTGCCGGAAAATCTGCATTTCAAAGGAAATGCAGCAGATGCTTTACGAATCCTATGAGGCGATGTATCCGGAACAATTCCGACGGGACAGGCGCGGTGCAACGATGAGCGTAACCATGCTGCTTGTGACAAGCGGCCCGAAGGTCAATCAAGAGTTGGACGCGGATATGGTTGAAATCGAAGAAGGCTTTCTGTTTTATAGCAAAGAGGGAGAACGATTGGAGGAAACGGCATGAAAAAAGTTTGCAGGAAAAGAAAATGGAGCAAATCGCAAAACTGCTTTCCGGGAACCTCAGCTACATCAGCGGGGAAAATGGGAATGGTTTGAATGGCGCGAAGGCGGAGTTTACAAATTATATATATATGAAAACTGAGAGGAGTGCGGCATATGAAATTATACATTGGACGTGAAAAACTGGAAGGCAAGAGCGTGGTGGGATTCTATGACGTTATTGCGGAAGAACTGGGACACGACATCACAGACGAAAGGATACGCTATGACTGCAATAAGATTTACGTTTCGCTGGATATCCAAGAGTTATTTTATGAATCTTACGAAGCGTTATGGCCGGAGAAGTTCCTATGGAACAGGGATAGTGCGACGTTAAGCGTGACAATGATGCTTGCGTCAGGCGGCCCCATGATCAATCGAAAATTGGAGCCATATACTGTTGAAATCGAAGAAGGCTTTGTGACTTATGTCGAAAAGGAAGAAAAAGAGGAGGAATCGGCATGAAAAAAAGTTTGCAGGAAAAGAAAATGGAACAAATCGCAAGACTGCTTTCCGGGAACCTCAGCTATATCGGCGGGGAACGGGAATCCGGCCCAAACGGCGCAAAGGCGGAGTTTTTAAGGACTTCGGCGGCTTTTTTACGGAAGCTGGGAAAGGACTTAGGCTTTGCAGAAATGAAGGTCAGCACGAATCCGGCGGGCATCGCGGTATCCGGCAGCGTTTCGCTTTATGGCATGTGGGGCGATGGCAACGGGCTGTGCTTTGTGCTGGAACAGTCGGCATTCCTGCGGCAGACACTGTTATACCGGGAAATCGTCCGGCTGGACGACTACCGTGGGAAACAAAACCTCTATATCATGCTTTCTGATTTCGCGAAAGCGGATTATACGGGGCTGTGCAGGAATTTCCTGCGTTTTCGCAAGGAGGCGGCTGCTTATGCCGCATAACGAAAGCTATTACGTGCTGGAACTGTTGAAGGACACAGGCGGAAAGGCTGCGGAAACTGCCAGCGAAATGGCGGCACTGCGGAAAAAACTGGAAGCCTGCATGGAAAAAGACAGGAAACGCGCAAAAAATATCCACACAACCTTAAAAAAGCAAAAAGAAACGCTTCTGAAAACCCTGTCCGAAATGCCCCTCCCGCTGATGGAGATTGGCATGGACAGCCTCTCAAAATACACATGGAAACTTATCGCATCTGTCCGGGCGTTCCAAATCATGACGCCGGACTACTCCAAGCTGGTGCAGGCCGTGAAAAGCCTGGTCGAAAAACTTCCCCAAAACAACAATACCGTCAATGCCGCCGTCATCGGCAGGCTGATGAACCGTGTCAAAATGGGTTATTACCCTACGGATATAGGACATCTTGCGCACATCAAACGCGGGATTGTGTTTCCTGAGAATGTTTCGGTTAACCTGTTTGACCCCTGCTGCGGGAAAGGACTTGCCCTTTCCACGCTGGGGGAAGGCGTGGACTGTGCCACATATGGCGTGGAACTGGACGGCGGACGCGCGGAGGACGCGCTCTGCCGCCTGACACGCGTTGGCTTCGGCAGCTTTTTCTATTCGCGTATCAGTAAAAATGTGTTCCATGCCATGCTGCTGAACCCGCCTTATTTATCCGTGCTTTCAGAGTACGGCGGACGGTACCGCAGCGAAAAAAGGTTCCTTGTGGAAAGCGTCCCGCACTTAATGGCGGGCGGCCTGCTCATCTACATCATACCGTATTACCGGCTGACGGAAGACGTATGCAGATTTCTCTGCGAGAATTTCCAGGACATTACGGTCTGGAAGTTTTACGGCGAGGAGTTTGCGCGTTTCAGCCAGATTGCGGTCATGGGCAGCCGTAAAGAACGCGAAAAATGCGGCGATGCAGAGGCGGAGGCGTTAAGCATGGCGGTCTGCGACATGGATTCCGTGCCGGAGTTATCCGAATTGCCGGACGGGCGTTACGCCCTGCCGGAGCAGCCGAAGACGGTCAGCCTTTTCAAGGGCGCGGAATTTAACAAAGCCGAACTTGCCGCACAGTTGGCATGTTCCAATAGCTTTACGCAGATTTTTGAAAAAAACAGACTGGACATGATGGAACGCCGCCCCCTGCTCCCGCTGAGCATCGGGCAGATTGGACTGATTGGCGGCTCAGGGCTGATCAACGGGCTGATTGCAGGCGATGCGCCGCATATCATAAAAGGGCGCGTTGTGAAGGAAACAAGGACACGGCAGGAAACCGTCCTGAATCCCGGGGGAGAATGTGTGAAGGAAATCCATGAAATACGGTCAAATAAAATGGTATTCAATATCCTGACGCCGGACGGCTACCGTTCGCTGTCATAAAGGAGGAAAATGATGAAAAAAATGAATATGGCAAGGTTTCTAAAGGAAATCAAAGACGTCACGGAATACACGCCGCCGGATAAAGGCAAAGGATATGGCTATATTTATGAACGGCTGTACCTGCCCTTTATCAGAGGACAGGATATCCCGATGAGAGGGCTGGATTTTGATGCTTTTTCCTCGGAAGATGTACTGACGCTGTCAACAGATTTCTATGACTGTTTTAACAGGCAGCTGTGCCGAAATGAAACAATCAAAAAAGACCTGCGGAAAGCAAGTGCCCTTCCGTCTGCGGTTTCATTTCTTTAAGAGCCCGTTAAAAACATTCCTGCACAGCATCTACACCCGTCTTTAGGCAGCATACGGCGTTGTTCCTCCTTGAAATACCTACGGGTATTCCTGCGTCGTCACGCCTTGTCTGCTGCCTAAATACAGGCGCATTTGCTGCACTTTAATGCCTTGAACAGGCTCTAAGACGGAGGTGAAGCAATGACATTTGATGACTTAATAAACATCGTATATATGCTGAAGCTGCTCTGTGAGGTAGACAGGGAACTCTTTTTCCAAATCGTGGATTGGAACAGTATGTGCTTTTTGTCTGATGATGACTACTATTTTGACACACAGTATGAAATGGAAATGGAAATTTCTGACAGACTGTTTGCCCATACAGCCTATTTATATTCTGAGCGGCGTGGAATCGGCATCAATGTTTACTCTGACCCGCTTGTAGAGGAATATTTCCGGCTGGCAGGGGAATATGGCGAAGCGAACGGCGTCAGCGAGGAGGAAAATCCCTATTTTCAGATGGCGGAAAATGAAATGCGGCGGAATTTCAACTTTTCCTATTCCCTTGACTGGGTGCTGAAAGGATATGCAAAGCCGAAACGGGAGTACCAGAGCCGTTTGGTTCTGATTGTCTATATAGACGGATGTGTGGACGTTTGCGGCGTGGCAATCGGATTACTGCGTATGTACCGGTTTTTTCAGGAGAAAGTACAGGAACTGAAGGAAAAGCGTAACGGAAAGGAGGCGGCTGCGGTATGAGCGAACTGGTGATACGGATTGGGACAGATGAGCGAATCAGGATTGAAGAAACGGAAAATGATATTACGCATGTAAAGGATATCAGGCCGGAAGACCTTATGAATTGTATGTGCAGGAGCGCCGAATGGCGTATATCCAGCGGGCTGCTGCCGGAGGGCTGCATTGCATACAGTGAATTTGAGAACGGCGACAAGTGCGTGACACTGCTGTGCCGGCAGGAACGTGCGGACATTACATATTATCAGACAGTGTATGAGGAATTTCCCCTGCCGCAGCTGGTATTCGGCTTCCGCATTACGGCGGAGGGACGGATTCGCGTCAGCAGGCTGGGTGTGACGGAAAGGAATGTACGGCTGAAGCCTTCTTCACAGATGTACCACTATCCTTTTTCCAATGTCAGTAAATTTAACCTCTGCACAGGAAATAATGTGATGCCGCAGTGTGCTAGCCTGCATACGCTGGCGAGCGTCCCACACCTCATTCTATCCATGCCGAACAACAACGATTACTTCTGTCAGAACCATAACCAAAAGGAAATGGGGCTGCGGGAGCTATTCGAGCATTTGAAGGACAAAACACCGGAGTATTACTATTCCGACATCCTCCTGCCGATGAAAGGCATAACGCTGGGGGATTTTCTGGAATGGAGATAAAAGACCTTGAGGGCTTTGCCCTCAAACTCCCCTTAAAACCGCAGGGCTTTGCCCCGCACCCCACAAGGGGGAACCTCCCCCTTGACCCCGGATTGCCATCGCATGAAATGCGATGGAAGAAAACGAGAAGTTTTTTCCCACAAAACATGACTTTGCGGCAATCGGGTCGAGGGGCTGAGCCCCTCGCAGGTGGTCAGGCATTTTTGCCTCTGGCAAAAACGGGCTTTGCCCGCCCTGCGTAGCAGGGTGCTAGAGGGGGCAGCGCCCCACGGTCTTCAGAAAGGAGCCTTTGAATGGGAAAGAAGCAGAACGAAAAATTGAA
>CAMQRG010000052.1 GCA_947036475.1 uncultured Clostridia bacterium | reverse complement strand
CACGTAAGGAGTCGTCGGCAGCGTCAGATGTGTATAAGAGACAGCATTTATATTGGTGCGATGGCAGGGAATACCGGCCTGAAACGGCTTTTGGGGCAGGGAGAGGCAATGCGGCTCGGCCTGCTGAAAATGCTCCTCTTTCCCGGCCTGACAGGTGCTGTGCTGTATTTTCTTCCGGCGGAGCCGATGCTGAAAACAGCCTTTTTGATTTCCATGGCGTGCCCCTGCGCAGCCATCATGCCGATGGTGACGGAACAGTACGGCACAGGAAAGGAAATGGCTCTTGATGTGACGCTGCTGACAACGTTTTTTTCCATGCTGACGCTGCCCGCGTGCATCTGGCTCTGCGGGGTACTGTTCTGACATCGGTTTTACAGACGGGCGCATGGTGCAGGGTATTTCTTATGAAATATTTTGTAAAAATCCTTGCAAACTTCTGTGGGATATGCTATAATTTGAAACTGTGATTACGGATGTTCCAATACTGCGTCAAAGGGACGGCGGCAAGAACATCTTTGAAGAAGGGAGGAAACACAATGGATATTATCAGAGAACTGGAAAAGGAACAGCTGAAAAGCGAAGTAACTCCTTTTAACGTAGGCGACACTATCCGCGTATATGCGAAGGTTGTAGAAGGTACGAGAGAAAGACTGCAGATGTTTGAAGGCGTTGTTATCAAAAGACAGGGCGGCGGCATCCGTGAAACTTTCACAGTAAGACGTATTGCTTCCGGCGTTGGCGTGGAAAGAACATGGCCCCTGCATTCCCCCAGAATCGACCGTATTGAGGTAACAAGACGCGGCGTAGTAAGACGCGCGAAACTGTTCTACCTGAGAGACAAGGTCGGCAAAGCGGCTAAGGTTAAGGAAGTATTGAGATAAGCAAAAAAAGGTCTTGGTGAACAGCTTTCATCAAGGCTTTTTTCGTGAGGGGCGGAACATTCTGCCTTTGACGAAAAAAGCGGAGAGAGGAAATAAGGAGGGCTGAAAATGGAGCAGGAAGAACAGAGGGCTGAAGGGCTGCCGGAAGAAATGGCAAAACAGACCGAAGCCGAAACAGCGGAGGAAACGCCCGCAGAGGGCAGAAGGCGCAGGCGGGAGAAGAAAAAGGAACTGCCGTTCCTTGTGTGGCTCGCGCTGCTGGTGGTGTTTGTGCTGGTTCTGCGGAACTTTGTGCTGGGGACGGTTTATGTGAAAGGCTCGTCTATGGAGCCAAACTTTTACCATGGCGATCTGGTGTTTATGGAGAAACTCAGTGTACTTTTGGGTACGCCGCAGAGGGGCGACGTTGTGATTTGCCGGCTGGATAATCAGGACGGACCGGAGGAAAATATAATCAAGCGTGTGATTGGCCTGCCGGGAGATGAAATAGATATTGTCTGGAACGGGGACAGCGAAGATGTGGAATACGCGCTGTACCGGAACGGGGAACTGGTGGAGGAACCGTTTTTGGGTGAGCCGATGATGACGGCGGGCGACCAGGATTATCCGTATACTGTGGAGGACGGCACATTCTTCGTAATGGGCGATAACCGCAACGCAAGCTCGGACAGCCGCAGGACTTCCATCGGCGCGATTGAGAAAGAGGACCTTGTCGGCAGAGTGATTTTCCGGCTTTACCCGTTTGACAGCTTCGGGCCGGTGCAGAGGCCGTAAAACCTTTACAAGAAAAGAGAGGAAATGCAATGCATATACAATGGTATCCCGGGCATATGACAAAGACCCGCAGAATGATGGAAGAAAACATTTCGCTGGTAGATATTGTGATGGAGCTGGTGGACGCGCGTATCCCGTACAGCAGTAAAAATCCCGATATGGATACGCTGGCGCGGAATAAAAAGCGCATCATACTTCTGAATAAATGCGATTTGGCGGACGAAAAAGCAACTGATATCTGGCAGGCGTATTTTGAGGCGCGGGGCTTCTGCGTTATCCGCATCAACGCGCTGAAGGGCAGCGGCATGGGCGAGGTGACGGAGGCCGCAAGGGGATTGATGAAGGAAAAAATAGAAAAGCTGAAAGCGCGCGGGCGTATCAATGTGCCAATCCGGAGCATGGTTGTCGGGATACCCAATGTGGGCAAATCTACCTTTATCAATAAATATGTCGGCAAGGCAACGGCGAAAACGGGCGACAAGCCCGGCGTAACGCGCGGAAAGCAGTGGATTAAGCTGAAAAAGGACTTTGAGCTTCTGGATACGCCGGGGATACTCTGGCCGAAATTCGAGGACCAGCAGGTCGGGCTGAAGCTGGCGTTTACAGGAGCAATCAATGACGATATTCTGGACGCGGAAACGCTGGGGGCGGCGTTTATCAACCATATGGTTGCGAGGGACGCGGATTGTCTGCGGCGGCGGTATCAGGTCGATTTTGATACCATTGACGAGCCGCACGAGATACTCCGGCGCATTGCCGAGGCGCGGGGCTTCAAGCTGAAAGGCGGGGAACCGGATATGGAGCGGGCGGCAAAGATACTGCTGGACGAATTCCGCGGCGGAAAGCTGGGCAGGCTGACGCTGGAACTGCCGGAAGATATTGCGGAACAGAACGAATAACAGGAAACGCGGCACAGCGGCGGAAACGGCAGGTTTTCATCGGCTGTGCTGTTTTTTTGCGGAAAAATCCTTTGATTTCCATGCCGGAACAGAAAAAAAGGACATAAAAAAGGCACATAAGCCTGTGCCTTTTTAGACTGTCAAAAACCTGCTTTTGAATCGCGGAAGGGCTCGGGAATCCGCCGTGCGGCCGGCAAAGCCGCCTGCTGGCCAATTCATAAAAATCTCCCATTCTAAAATCAATGTTCCAGTAAGATTAACGTATTATGTATCACAGGAGGGAGGGGCTTAGAAAAGCCCAATGCTCTTACAGTCCTCCTCAAAATTTTCTTTTACAGAAGCATAATCGGGGTCATTCGCAGCGTAGCCAAACGCGATTTGCGCTTCCGCATAAGCAGATTTTGCAAGCGGTATATTGTCATCCACTAATACATCGTCGATAATATTGATGTATGTCACGTGAATATCGACAATATCTATCTGACCGGAATGAAGCATTGAAATGACCTCCTGAATTTCCTCCTTGCTTGCTCCTGCGTCTGAAGCATATTGTGATAAAATCGGCAGGCTGCTTGATGCCGCGGGCGCGGGCGTTTCAGGCGCGGGCGTCTGCTGCTGTGCGCTTGCAGGAACTTCCCCAAGGTAAACAGTGTTTGTGCCGCCGTTCCATGTGACTTCTTTGCCAACCGCTTCGCCGACTGCGCGGATAGGCAGGTAAGTCGTGCCGTTATAAATGAACGGCTCCGCGCTGGTGGAAAGCTCCTTGCCGTCCACAACGATTTTAATGTTGCGGAATGTCGCGGAAATGTTCTTTGTGCCGTTCGCGGCGGAAACGGTGCATGTGCCGAGCGCCATTGCGCCCACTAAACCAAGTACAACTGCTTTCTTCTTCATAAAAATCGCCCCTTCTAAAATCAATGTTCCAGTAAGATTAACGTATTATGATGTATCACAGGAGGGAGGGGCTTAAAAAAGCCCAATGCTCTTACAGTCCTTCTCAAAATATTCTTTTTCGGAAGCATAATCGGGGGAATTCACAGCGTAGCCAAACGCGATTTGTGCTTCCGCATAAGCAGATTTTGCAAGCTGCATATTGTCATTATCTAATGCTATGGCAATAAATTCAGCGTATATCCCGCGAATATCGCCAGCACTTATTTGACCGGAATGAGTCATTGAAATGGCCTCCTGAATCTCCTCCTTGCTTGCTCCCCAGTTTGTTAAAGCTTGCGAAAGAATCGGCAGGCTGCTTGATGCCGCGGGCTCGGGCGTTTCAGGCGCGGGCGTCTGCTGTTTCGCGCTTTCGGGCACTTCCCCAAGGTAAACGGTGTTTGTGCCGCCGTTCCATGTGACTTCTTTGCCGACCGCTTCACCGACTGCGCGGATAGGCAGATATGTTGTGCCGTTATAAATGAACGGCTCCGCGCTGGTGGAAAGCTCCTTGCCGTCCACAACGATTTTAATGTTGCGGAATGTCGCGGAAATGTTCTTTGTGCCGTTCGCGGCGGAAACGGTGCATGTGCCGAGCGCCATTGCGCCCACTAAACCAAGTACAACTGCTTTCTTTTTCATAAAAATTTCCCCTCTCTGTTTGCTCTGCCGGATTTCCGGCAGGCTGATGATGAAAACGGCTGTAAAGTCTGTGCAGACTGTACAGCCAATTTTTGAAATTATATCATGAATACCGAAAATTGGCAATAAAATAAAGTTTTATTTTGGTTTTTTTGTCTGATTTTGGGGTAACACAGGAAAACATGGAAATGAAAAGGGAGGCTTTTGCAAGCCTCCCTTTTTTTACGGAATCCGTTTTTTCCAGAACCGCCCCGCCACGACGGTCATATCGTCCGTCCTGCCGTCGCGGCGTTCTTTTTTTGCCGCGTGCAGTATGTATTCAGCGGCTTCCTGCGGGTTTGCCATTGGGCGTTCTGCCAGCTTTTTCCGCAGCCATGCCGATGTTCGTTCTTCGCCGTCGAGTGCATCTGTTACGCCGTCCGTTACGAGGAATACCATGTCCCCGTCTTTTAACTGCATTTCATTTTTTTCCAGCGTGACCTGTTTCAATATCCCTGCGGGCAGGGAGGCGGAACGAAGGGAAATGACCCGCCCGCCGCGGCTGATATAGGAGGCCGATGCCCCCAGCTTGATGAATTCGGCTTTGCCGTTGTATAAATCCACCCCACAAATATCCAGCGTTGCGTAGCTTTCTTCCCCCCGCCGCAGAAGCAGCGCGGAATTTATCATTTTTACCGCAAGCTCCCGCCCGAAGCCTGCCTGTGTGAACTGTTCCAGAAGCTCTATGGCGGTCTGGCTTTCTTTTGCCGCCTTTTCCCCGGTGCCCATGCCGTCGGAAAGAGCCATCAGCGCAGTCCCGTATTCCGTATCGAAAAACGCCGCCGCATCCCCTACGGGCATCCCTTCCTCGGCAGGGGATACCGCCGCCGCCATTGTCAGGCAGAAGGGCGGTTCTTCCCAGAATTGAAGAATGCAGTTTTTCTCCTCCGCGTCACAGCGGCAGATGCCCGGGCTGTCCTTCCGCAGCGTCATTGGACAGCCCATTGTTTTTCTTACCAGCGGCAAAACCTGCGAACGGCAGAGCCCCTTCCCGCCGCAGGTTCCCAGCGTCAGCCGGACGCGCCGCCCTTTGCCGTTCTGCTCCTCTGTGACCAGTACCTTTTTCGGGCGGAACCCATTCTTGCGCAGTACCGCTGTCAGCGTTTCTGCCATATTTTCCAGAAAAATGCAGTCCGGCTCCATTTCACCGGAAAGGTCTTTTAATATGCCGCCGACTGCAAGCAGCTGTTCGCTGACCAGCTCGCGGCATTCCGTCAGGCGGCTTGTCCAGAGGCAGTCGCGGCGGTAGCCGGTATAGACCTCATTGACTGCCTTCAAAAACGCCGCCGGACGTGTGCAGTCTTTTTTGAAATGCTCCGGCATCTGCTCCATTCCCACCTGCCCCCTGCCGTCGCAGTAGGAGAGGGCGGAGAAGGTCATGCCGTAGGTGCGGTAGAGTTCTTCCTCCCAGCAGTAATGCGCCATGCCGCAGTCCTGACACACCCTGCCCGCAATCGTATCCACCAGCTTTGATATTTCGCCTTTGTCCTTGCGTTCCCCCTCCAGCACAAAGGTTTTGGATAATGTTTCAAAGGCCCTCGAGAAGCCTATGAGCTTTTCTTCTACAAGCTCTCTCATTTTTGTATACCTGTCTGCGGGACTTTCCGTTTCCCAGAGACCGCCTGCCAGTTTTTCCAGCAGTACGGTGGGGAACAGGGAAAATGCGGCAGCCCCGGCTATCAATCCTCCCATCCAGATTGGCTGTAATTGTTCCGGTTCTATGTAAAACAGGAAAATGACCGGCGCGAAAATCATGGCTGTGGCAGAGGCCAGCCTGCCAAGTTCACGAAAGCATCCCGCCAGCATCCCTCCCAAACTGAGGGCGATAAAAAGTGACATTCCTGCCGCGCCGCAGAGGAACAGCAGAAACCCAAGGAATACGCCTGCCGCCGCGCCCCCGCCAATCCCTTCCCGCCTTGCGGCGAGCAAAAGGAAAAATACGGAAAGGCAGGGCAGGAGGGCATCTCGCAGAAAAGGCTCCTCCACAGAGGCCAGCCCCGCCAGCGCGCCGCCCGCAAGCAGAAGAAGCGAAAGAGTTTCTTCCCTTGTATAAACGGGGCAGGCGGTGCGTTCCAAAAGCAGGGCGACGCCTTTTTCCGCCAGAAAGCCTACGGTAAGCGTCAGCGCACTTTCCACCAGCGCGACCGCGAAATAAAACCCGAGTCCGCTGCGGCTGATGGCGAAGAATATTCCGGCAAGCCCCATGGAAAATGCACCGAGCAGGGCTTTTTTGCCGCCTTCCTCCCGCCGGACGAAACGCCCCAGCGTCAGCTGTGTTGCGGCTGCGGCGGCAAGAAATGCGCCTGTTTTCAGCGGCGAATGGAACAGCCCGCCAATGCCGACCGCCGGAAGGACGCACCAGAACAGCAGTCCTTCCCCGAAAAACGCGGACAGGTACGCCATACCCATAGGGTGCAGGATCTGGAGTACCTCCAGCCTGCCCCAGAGCACGCCCATCAGGCAGAATGCCCCATAGGCCGCCAGTTTGCGCAGTATGCGGGGCGGACGTTCCACATCTGCCTTTTTTGGCAGTATGGCTTTCCCGAAGGGGAGAGGCGCGTGTCCCTCTGGTTCAAATGTAGTATCCTCCGGCAAATATTCTAATGTAATTTCTGTTTTCTCCATGATTCATTTCCCCCTCTGTATGCCCATTTTATAAAAAAATGCCTGCTTTTTTTGTCAAAATGGGGCGATGGCAGGGAGAATTTTCTAACAAAAAAAGACATGGTTTTCCATGTCTTTTTGATTCTGCATATTTTATGATTGTACGGAAAAAGATTTCAGCTGCAGGTTTTATCCCAGCATGAGTGACATCATTTTATCCAGGGGGACATAAATTTCACCATCTACCATATAGCAGGTCAGGCCTGTATCCGTTCCGCCATAGACGAGCCGGAAATCTGCCTTTTCCGTAATCAGCCGCCCGCTGGCGTTTATTCCGACCTCATTCCCGATGGAATGGAAAATCCGCCAGGGCGTCAGGGAAAGTACCTTGCTTTCCCTGTTATAATCGGCGGAGAAGCCGCTGCCCACCTTTGCCATTTCCCGCAGAGGGACATGCGTTTCGCCCATAATATCCAGCGTCGTGAACGTGATGTTCTTTTCTCCTGCCGTTACGGTCTTTTGCTCCGTACTGCGCGGCGGCGTGCGTCCAATCCAGTCCAGTTCGTAGGGCTTTATGGTGTCGGTATATATCCCATCTACGCCCATGCTCAGCAGGTTTTCCGCCTGTTTGTAGCGGTTGACGGTATGCGTATAGACTTTAATCTGCTGTTTATGGAACATGTCCACAATCTGCTTTGTCAGGTGGGTATGCTCAATCGTTACCGTATCCACGCCGTTTTGCCGGCAGAATGCGGCGATATCTGCGTAATCAGGGTCATAAATCTGATAGAGCGTAAAAATCCATTGCCGGAAAGGGTGGATTTTTTTGACCCAGCCCAGCATTTCCTTGCTGTAAATCTGCGGCACAATGCGGTCAAGCACCTCCGGCGCGCCGATGTTGTTCGCGATATTCTTCAAATCCTGAAACTGTCGTTTTACGGTTGCTTCGTCTGTTTCCTTGGTATCGGTAATCAGGTAAACATCTTTATATTCCACCATCAGCCCCAGAAGTTCCACTGCTGTGATGGGCGTCAGCTCATAAACCGCCTTTTTTTCGCGGTATGTCTGGGAATTCATCACCAGCGGACCGTCCGGCTCGATTTCCAGACGGTAATAAGAGCCGTTTTCCTCAAAATCATGGCGTACAACAAGCACGCCGTCCGAAGTATATGTAAAATCAGCTTCCATCACCCGGAATCCTTCGCTCCAGGAGGAAAGAAAAGCCTCCTTTGTATTCGTTTCCGTTTTCCCATCTGCCTCCCCAAGCGCATGGGCGACCAGCGTATTGCCTGCGCGCCAGTCCGTTTCTGCCGCCTGCACAGGACGCACCATGCCGAGGCTTACGCCCAGCATTGCCGCCAGAGCAACGGCTGTCAGCCTTCCGGCTGTTTTCCCGTTTTTTCCGTTCATCGTTCTCTCTCTCCTGTAGTTTGGCCGAAAATTTACAGTTCCGATACACAAACGCGTATCGGAAGGGAATTTCTGCCAATATTTTTTTAAATCTGAAGTTCTGCCGGAACCGGATATATCCAGCGCCGGCAGAGTTTTGTCCGAAGGGGGTTACTCCTCGTCTTCTCCGTCGAACAGGTCGTAAAATGTATTGGAAACCTTTTCAAAGTCGTCATCATCTTCAATAACGCTCAGTTCTACATCATCACCGTTTTCCTGATATTCATACAGCAGAACGGTTTCGTCTTCCAAGGGCAGCAGGGCAATAAATTCCTTCCCCTCCATGCCTTCCACTTCAAATACGCCAAGAATACCACATTCCAGCTCCGTATCGTCCTCAAGTGTCAGGAACATCGTTTCCAGTTCCATTTCGTCATGTTCATGGTCGTGTTCGTGGTCATGACCGCATCCGCAGGTTTTGCACATAATATTTCCTCCTTTGTTTTTCCCTGGTTCCTCTGTCACCTTACCTATTATCATACCCTAGAATTGTCGTATGAACAATTACTTTTTTTGGTTTTTCTGGCGGTTTTTCTCTTTTTCAGCAAGTTTACGGGCTTTTTTTTCAAAAAAGCCCAGTTTTTCCTCTGTTTGACGGTTCCCGGACCTGCTGTTTTTGGAGCGGGCAGGCGTTTTTCTTTCCGGGCGTGTTTCCGGCGGGGCGGACGCTTTCTTTTTTGCGGGCTTTGCAATGTCCTTTTTCGTTTTGTTGCTGTCCACAAGCTGCCCGTAGGACATTTCTTTCTGTACGAATTGCAGCCCCCATGCTTTTTCGTATTTGTGAACCCACCGCCGTTCATAGGGCGTGACGATGGTTATGGCAGTTCCCGGCAGCCCCTTCCGCCCGCAGCGTCCGGCGCGGTGCAGGTAATGCGTGGGCTCCTCCGGCACGTCAAGGTTGATGATGTGGGTCACGCCTTCAATATCCAGCCCGCGCGAACCGATATCCGAAGCTACCAGCACAGAAACGCGCCCTTCGCGGAAGTCCGTCAGCGCTGTTTTGCGTTCCAGCTTTCCGGCTGTGCCGTAAATTCCCGCCGCTTTTATGCCATGGTAACAGAGCTTGTCCACTGTCACCTCGATATTTTCGGGATTATTCAGGAATACAATCGCCTTTTCCGGCTTTTCGCCTGCCAGAATTTTTCGCAGGTTTACAAATTTCTCCCGCGGGGGCGAAAGGATATAGTAATGCGAAAGCCCCTGCGGGACAACCGCGGATTCTGCTTCTACGACAGCAAAATCCGGCTTTATCAGCCCTGCCGCGCGCTCCTTTGTTTCCGCGCCAATGGACGCCGAAAGTATGGCAATCTGCCGTTCTTTCAGCGTTGCGCGTATGACTTCCCGCACGTCAGCGATGTTACCGTCCTCGAGCAAGCGGTCGCCCTCGTCCAGTACGATGGTTTTCACGAGATGCGCCTGAATTTTCCGGCGGCGTATCAAATCCAGAATACGGCCTGTGGAGCCGATGACAATGCGCGGTTTGGATTTCAGGCGTTCTAACTGCCGCGTAATGCCCGCCGCGCCGATGAGCAGGGCACAGCCGGCGTCTATGCCGGAATTTTCCTGTAAAAGTTCTGCCTGACGAAACACCTGTGCCGCCAGTTCATGTGTCGGGGTCAGTATGATGGCCTGTGTGCCGCGGACGGATAAATCCAGCCGTTCAAATATCGGCAGGAGGTACGCCAGCGTTTTTCCCGAGCCTGTTTCGGAGCGGCCGATAACGTCTTTTCCGGCGAGGAGTTCGGGCAAAAGTTTGTACTGTATTTCTGTCGGCTGGGAGATATCCTGTTTTTCCAATGCGGACAGCAGGGCGGGGGAAAGCCCCAGCGGCACGAAGCCGTTTTTTATTTCATTTTTCTTTTCCATATGTATGGTATCCTTCCGAAAGGTTTTCCACCATTATAGCCTTTATTGGGCCGTCTGTAAACTAAAAGATGATATACCGCGGGACGCCGCCCCGCACTCCGCAAGCCCTTGGAAAAGGGTTTGACCCTGAACTTTACAGGGCAAAACAGCCTTTTTGCCTTTTTTTCAATTTCCTGCTGTTCACGGGAATCGGAATAGCCGATAAGGTAATCTGCGGAAACATTAAATAGTATGCACAGCTTTATCAAATCCTCATAAGACGGCCGATTCCGTCCGCTTTCATAGTTCGCGATGGCGGTATAGCCATAGCCCAGATATTCCCCCACGGATTGCTGGGTCAGATTTTTTTCCTTTCGAAGTTCCTTTAGTCTTTTTGCGAAAAGCACTTCCATTATGAACATCTTCCTCCCCTCAAACTGTCTCTTATACACATCTCCGAGCCCACGAGACGCTACGCTATC
>CAMQRG010000051.1 GCA_947036475.1 uncultured Clostridia bacterium | reverse complement strand
GGCTGTCCCATTTTCTCTTTTTGACTTTCTTTAACTGCGCGTTTGGACACTCCTTCCCTCCTTTTCCCCATTGACAGCGGCAGGGAAACGTGTTATCGTTACCATAATAAGCATTGCTGGGGGTGCCGCATCTGCGGCTGAGAAACGGGATTTTTTTTGTCATGCACGCCGTTACCCTTTTACCTGATCTGGGTCATGCCAGCGTAGGGAAGCACGCCACTTCACTTGCAGAACAGGCACAACAGGCTCCGGCAGCTGTTGTGCCTTCTTTGATAAGCGTAAAAAATCGACCATATTAGGGAGGGGTTACACATGAAACACGTACTGACAATCGCCGGTTCGGATTCCTGCGGCGGTGCAGGCATACAGGCAGACCTGAAAACATTTTCCGCACAGGGGACATACGGCATGAGCGTCATAACCGCCGTAACCGTACAAAATACACAGGGCGTATTCGGCTGTCAGGATATCGCGCCGGAAATCATACGCGGGCAGATTGACGCAATTTTTACGGATATCCCAGTCAGCGCGGTCAAAATCGGCATGGTTTCCCAGATTGAAACCATAAACGCCATTGCGGATAAGCTGGAGCAGTACCGTCCCAATAACATCGTAGCAGACCCCGTTATGATTTCCAAAAGCGGATTCGACCTTATGCAGCCAGAAGCAAAAGAAACGCTTATCAAACGGCTCCTGCCGCTGGCGTATGTCGTAACGCCCAACCTGCCGGAAGCAGAAGTCATTACAGGGCTGAAAATTGCGGACCTTCCGGCAATGGAGCAGGCGGCACGTGCCATTCATGCAATGGGCGCAAAAAACGTACTGATAAAGGGCGGCCATCTGGAAAACGACGCAACCGACCTGCTGTTTGACGGGGAAAAAATCACCCTCTTTCAATCCGGCCGCATTGCCACCAAAAATACTCATGGCACAGGCTGCACATTGTCCTCCTGTATCGCCGCAAACCTTGCAAAAGGCAAAAGCGTAGAGGAGTCTGTCCGGACGGCTAAGGACTATATTACCACCGCCATTGCGCACGCGCTGGATATCGGCAAGGGCGTTGGTCCTACGAACCATTTCTATGAGCTTTACCAAAAGGCTGGGATATGGGAAGAAATCAGGGGCTGAACTATCAGAATCCATTGAAATTGGAGGGATGAAGATGAAAAAAATTCTTGTTATACAAGGCGGCGGCAGAGCAAACGGAAACACCGCCCAGCTGGTGCAGAACTTTGCCCGCGGCGCGGTAGAAAGCGGCCACGAAGTCGAAATCATTTCCCTGATAAAACATGAAGTAAAGGGCTGTCTGGGCTGTAATGCGTGCCGCTTCGGGAAGCCCTGCGTCCAAAAGGATTCTTTCAATGACCTTGTTCCCAAAATCAAAGCTGCGGACTGCATTGTGTTCGCCTCTCCGCTTTATTTTTGGACATTTTCATCGCGGATAAAGGCGTTTATAGAGCGTTTTTACTGTATTGCGGAACCAGATAACAACCCTCCGCTTGGCAGATACGAGCGGTATCCCGTTCGGGACTGCGCCCTGCTGATGACTGCGGCGGATGATCTTTTCTGGACATTTGAACAGGCCGTTTCCTATTATCGCTTTGCCATTGTCAATTACATTGGATTTCAGGATAGAGGAATGCTCCTTGCCAGTGGTTGTGGGGATACAAATGGCAAACCGCAGATTGACAAAACGCCCCATCTGCAACGGGCATACGAATTTGGAAAACATATTTATACATAATAAACAGATTCAACAGACGGGTTTTTCAAAACGCCCGAAAAGTACGAAAGAGGCGGTAGCATGAAGGGGAAAAACTGGAGGGAATACGAGCCGCCAAAGCGCGGCAGGCGCGAAAAACCGGAGAAGCGCAGACGGAAACGCAAACGCCGCGGAGGCATTCTGCGCAGGATACTTCTTACGGCAGTGCTTTTTGCCATTGGCTATTGTGGGTTTCTTGTGTATTACAGCACAGCCAGACCCTACACCATCGCGCTGGACGCGGGGCATGGCGGCGAAGACGTCGGCGCGGAAGGCATCATACAGGAAATTGAGCTGACAGAACGCACCACCGCAGAACTGAAAGAACTGCTTGAGGCGGACGGGCGTTTCCGGATTGTCCTTTCGCGGAAGGAAGGCGAGGGCAAAAGCATCACCGAGCGCAATGAAAAACTGAGTAAGCGGGAACCGGATATCCTGCTTTCCATACATGGCAACGCCAGCGATGACCCCAGTGCAAACGGCTTCGAGTGCTACCCTTCCCCGCCCGGATACGCCAACCACGATGCCAGCATGGTTTTTGCACAGCTGATTGCAGGAGAATTTCAGACGGTCGGTGCGCGTCTGCGCGGGACAGACGGCGTTCGTTTCGGCTATTATGATGAAAATGACGAAAAGGTACTGCTGGATTCCACCGATACAACGGTCTACGATTACGATACCTTTGGCATACTGAAGCATATGGAATGTCCGGCCGTACTTGCGGAACAGTGCTTTATCACAAACGCGGCAGATGTGGAGAGTTTCGGAACAGAGGACGGCTGCAAAAAAGCCGCCGCGGCATATTACAGGGCAATCTGCCGCTATCTGGAAAGTCTTGAACAGGATACATAAAAAATTAACATTTTTAAGAGCGGCACTGCTTTCCAGCTGTGCCGCTCCCAGCGTGTCAAAAAAGGCTCAGGCTTCGCCTTCAAGCCTTTTTTGAGGAACTGTTGGTATAAAGGGACTTGTTCCATCGGCTTTCTGAAAACCGCAGAAAGCCTTGAAACTCGCCCTTTTCCTCGAACGAGCAAAGCCCGCTCTGCGGATTCCACTCGGGAAACGCTTCGTTTCCCGAACCCTTCCGCTGCACAAAAATAGTTTTTTTGACAGTCTGAGCGCGGCACTGCTTTAATTTTTCGGCCTTTCATTCACCTTTCCGCAGAGCGTTTCCATATCCATACGGCAGACAGCCGTAACGCCCAGCCGCCCCAGAATATACTCGTCCGTATCCTTGAATGAGCCCGGCGCGTATTTCCCGCAAATCAGCCGCAGGGCATGCACCTGTTCCGCCTGCTCCTCCACTATAACCGCCGTCCCCTCTGCAATCGCGCTTTCAAAGCGATGGGTATGCGCCTCCTCATCAATATATACCGAAGAAACAAAGCTCATGCAGACCCTCGGGTTTTCCCGCAGGTTATCCAGCTTGCGGCCCTCCGGCGCACAGTGGAAATAGATTTTATCGCCCTCCACAGCATGTGAAACTGCTACGCCGTATGGCATACCTGTTTGATCTGCCGTCATAAACGTGCCATATTCCGCGCGTGCGATGATTTCCCGCGCTTTTTCCTCAGATGCGAGCCGGTCTTTCCGGCGCATCGGCCTTCCTTCTTTCATATCGTTCCCCTCCGTTTGCCTTTTTCCATAGTTTAACACAAACTTTCGCTGCGGCGGAAGTGTTTTTTTCCTTTTTCCATACAGAATAAAAGGAGAACTTCGCCTCAAACTTCCACAAGCCTTACAGCTTTAGAACTTATCCGTAAATAAGGTACGTGCAGATTACGCAGTCAGATTTTTCGGCAGACAAGGAGCTTTTTTGCAGGCATACCGAGTGGTACGGCAAGGAAACGCGACAAAGACTGCCGGAAAAGATGAAGCAAAATGTGCGTAGATAATCTACGGATAGCTTCTTAATCTGTGACACAGTCACAAAGGCTGTTGACAGGAAAAGGAAAATAGATTACACTCTAAGCAGAAAAAAGAAAGTTTTCCATAACTAACCATACCTTCGCCTGACAAGGGGATATCCCCTTGTCAGGCGAAGACAGCTATTTATCCTATACCAAAAACCATTGGGAGGTGTTATGCTTCATGAAACAAAAATTCGACGTTACAGGCATGACCTGCTCCGCCTGTTCCGCGCATGTGGAAAAGAGCGTATGCAAGCTGGAAGGCATCGCTGCCGTAAACGTCAACCTTCTCCAGAATTCCATGACCGTAGAATACGATGAAGCCGTCCTGAAAACAGAAGACATTGTCCATGCCGTAGAAAGCGGCGGCTACGGTGCATTCCTGCAGGGCGCGAAACAGGCAGCTGCCGCCAGCGAAGCCCCGCGTAATGTCGCGGCGGAGGAAATGCATTCCATGAAAAAGCGGCTGATTGCATCTTTCTGTTTTCTTGTCCCCTTATTTTATATTTCCATGGGACATATGATGGGCGTGCCCCTGCCCTCAGTCCTGCTGGGCAATGAAAATATTATGAGTTTCGCCCTGACACAGCTTCTGCTGACAACGCCCGTACTCATCATCAACAAGAAATACTTTACCGTAGGCTTCAAGGCCCTCTGGAACCGCGCGCCGAATATGGATTCCCTCATCGCGCTCGGCTCCTCCGCGTCCTATCTGTACAGTATTTTCGCCATATACGCCATGGGCTGGCATTTGGGGCGCGGAAATGTCATGCAGGCGCATCATTACGGCATGGAGCTGTATTTTGAATCCGCCGCAATGATACTGACGCTGATTACCGTTGGCAAATATATGGAAACGCGCTCCAAGGGCAAAACCTCCGAAGCCATCAGCAAACTGATGGACCTTGCGCCGAAAATGGCAACCGTACTGCGCAATGGGACCGAAACAGAGATTCCCGTAGAACAGGTCATTGCCGGGGATATTGTCATTGTGCGTCCGGGGCAGAGCATTCCCGTAGACGGCAGGCTTTTAGAGGGCTTTTCCGCTGTTGACGAAAGCGCAATTACAGGCGAATCCATTCCCGTAGAAAAGCAGCCCGGCGATAGCGTCATTGGCGCAACCGTAAACAAGAGCGGTTATTTTAAAATGGAAGCAACGCGTGTTGGAAACGATACAACTCTTTCGCAGATTATCACGCTTGTAGAAGAAGCCGGTGCGTCCAAAGCCCCCATCGCGAAGCTGGCGGATAAAGTCAGCGGGGTATTCGTGCCCGTTGTTATCTGCATCGCTGTGCTCGCCGCCATCGTCTGGCTGATATTGGGGCAGCCCTTCGCATTTGCCCTTTCCATCGGCATTGCAGTGCTCGTCATTTCCTGCCCCTGCGCACTGGGGCTTGCTACGCCGACCGCCATCATGGTCGGTACCGGCAAAGGCGCGGAATACGGCGTTTTGATAAAATCGGCGGAAAGTCTGGAAATTGCCCACCAAATCAACGCCGTTGTACTGGATAAAACAGGCACGCTGACGGAAGGGAAACCTGTCGTAACAGACGTACTCCCCGCGCCGGGCGTACTGCGCAACCCTTTTCTGCGCGCCGCCGCTTCTTTGGAATCGCTCTCTGAGCACCCGCTCGCGGAGGCCATCGTCCATTATGCAAAGGACATGGAAATTGAACCAGACGCGGCACAGAACCTGCACGCCACTGCCGGGCAGGGTATAGAAGCCGATGTTTCCGGCAGAAAAATATTCGGCGGCAACCTCAAAATGATGCAGGAACGCGGCATTGATTCAGGCGGATTTGCCGAAAAAGCGGAAATGCTTGCGGCAGAGGGCAAGACGCCTCTGTTTTTCGCAGAAGAAAACAAACTGCTTGGCGTACTTGCCCTTGCGGATACGCTCAAGCCCACCAGCAAGGCCGCAGTGGACGCGTTCCACCGCATGGGGGTTGACGTTGTCATGCTGACAGGCGATAATAAACGCACAGCCGATGCAATTGCCGGAAAGCTGGGCATACGTGCCGTTGCGGAGGTGCTCCCGCAGGATAAGGAGCAGGAGGTGCGCCGTTTGCAGGAGGAAGGGAAAAAAGTCGCAATGATTGGCGACGGTATCAACGACGCCCCCGCCCTGACGCGTGCCGACGTAGGCATCGCCATCGGCGCGGGAACAGACGTTGCTATGGAATCCGCCGATATCATTCTGATGAAAAGCGATTTAATGGACGCAGTAACGGCAGTCCAGCTCAGCCACGCCACCATACGGAATATCAAACAAAACCTGTTCTGGGCGTTTTTCTATAACGTCCTTGGTATTCCGCTTGCAGCAGGCGTATTCTACCACGCTCTGGAATGGAAACTGAACCCGATGTTCGCGGCGGCGGCTATGAGCTTCAGCTCCGCGTTCGTTGTCGGCAATGCGCTGCGTCTGAAGCTGTTCAGGCCGGAAAATACAGGCGCGCCCGCACCGGAGCATGAAACTGTAACAGAAAACCATTTACCAAATAAAAAGGATACAAATAAGGAGGAAATCAACATGAAAAAAGTACTGAAAATCGAAGGCATGATGTGCGGCCATTGCACAGGACGCGTGGAAAAAGCGCTGAATGAAATGGACGGCGTAACCGCAACCGTCAGTCTGGAAGGCAAAAGCGCAGATGTAACGCTTTCCAAGGATATCAGTGATGACGCGCTTATCAAAACCGTTACGGACGCAGGATATGAAGTTGTAGACATTCAGTAACAGCAAAAAGGCTCAGGAGGTGGGCGTTGCCATAAGAAAATTTCATTTTATGAAATGTCTGAATCATCAAGATTCTTCAGAACAGCTTCAATTTTGGAAGAAATTTTCTCAGGCAACAGCCGTCGGCGTTTGACTTAAGAAGCCAATCAAAAAACGATATGTTTTCTTAAGTCAAGCCGCCTTTTTTTCTCTGAGCCTTTTACTATGCTGTAAACCTGCTATGCCACCATTCTTATCCCCCAAAGTGCCAGCAGATGCAGGGGATAGAATACATAAAGCGCGTAACGCGGAAGGCTCTGCCGCATTCCGCGCCCGCTGCCCAATATTCCAAAAGCGAACAATGACAGCATTTGCAGCGTGCTGTGCGTCTTAAAACAGTACAGAATCGTTATCGCTGCCTGCCCGTAAAAACAGACAGCGCGACGCTGGTGGTAAATGGCAAACAGAAATACCGTCCATACACCATACGCGCCGTAGGACACCCTGCCCCAGAACGCCGCAAAAAGCAGAAATCCCGCGGCAGTCCGTCCCGCCGCCGTTTCCTGCCGCCAGCACCAAACTGCCAGCGCGCCCCATGCCAGCATAAACAGCGGGTTCCCGTCCGCCCGTCCAAACGTCAGTTGATAAATCGGCTGAGAAACCACAGCCGCAAGCAGAATACGCCCGAAATACCGCGGAAAACTGCGCGTATACGCCACACCCTCCGCAATGCCAAAGGCAAACAGCGGAAACGACAGCCGCCCAACTGCCCGCAGCCAAATCTGGTTCGGAAAGAAAATCAACCCGATATGGTCAACCAGCATGGTAAGCGCAGCAAAAACCTGCACCAGCGTCCGCTGTTCCCGCGTCATCACTTCCGGAACATCTCCGTAGAAAGATACCTGTCCCCTGTATCCGGCAGAAGTACCACAATGTTTTTCCCAGCGTTTTCCGGACGTTTTGCCAGTTCTGCCGCGGCAAATGCAGCTGCTCCAGCGGAAATTCCAGACAGAAGTCCTTCTGTCCGCGCCAGTTCACGCCCCGTTTCATAAGCCTCCTCGTCCGTAACGGTCATGATTTCGTCAATTACAGAGCGGTCCAATATAGACGGCACAAAATTCGCGCCGATGCCCTGCAATCCATGCGGCCCTGCCGTTCCCTTTGTCAGCAGAGGAGAAGAAGCGGGCTCCACGCCTACGATTTTCACAGCAGGATTCTTCTCTTTCAAATACCGCCCCACGCCTATAATCGTGCCGCCTGTACCGATTCCCGCTACAAAGATATCCACTTTCCCGTCCGTATCCTCATATATTTCCGGACCTGTGCTGTCGTAATGCGCCGCCGGATTGGAAGGGTTATCAAACTGCCCGGGGATAAAGGAATTGGGAATTTCCTTTGCCAGTTCCTCCGCCTTTTCGATTGCCCCTGCCATGCCCTTCTGCCCTTCCGTCAGCACAAGCTCCGCACCGAATGCCGTCATCAGCAGACGGCGTTCCATACTCATGGTATCCGGCATGACGATGATTGCCCGATACCCTCTTGCCGCCGCCATCACCGCCAGCCCGATGCCCGTATTGCCGCTGGTCGGTTCAATGATGGTTGCGCCTTCTTTGAGTATGCCAGCCCGTTCCGCGTCCTCCACCATGCGTTTCGCAACCCTGTCCTTCGCACTGCCGCCCGGGTTCATCGCCTCCACCTTTGCCAGCAGGTTCGCCTTCAGCCCATGTTTTTTCCCGTAGTTGCCAAGCTGCAAAAGGGGCGTCCCCCCTATCATTTCTTCTATGCTCCTGTAAATCCGCGCCATAGTATCCTGTCCTTTCTGTTTTATATACTTATAGTATACCAAAAAATCCGCCCGGCGATAACAGGCGTTTGCATGAAGAAAGAAGCAGTTTCCATCATACAAACCGCCTTCTGCCAAGCGGGATTTTTTGCATTGCATTGTTATTTTGTCTTACCAAGATAAGCCTCTTTGATTTCTTCATTCGCCAGCAGCTCCGCACCGGTGCCCTCCATGGTGATTTTACCGGTTTCAATGACATACGCCTTATGTGCCACCTTCAACGCCATGTTTGCGTTCTGCTCAATCAGGAGCACCGTAATGCCCTGCTGGTTGATGGTCTGGATAATTGTGAAAATATCCTTTACCACAAGCGGCGCAAGTCCCAGAGAAGGCTCGTCCATCATAATCAGCTTCGGACGGCTCATCAGCGCGCGCCCCACTGCAAGCATCTGTTGTTCGCCGCCGGAAAGCGTGCCGGCCATCTGCCACTCGCGTTCTTTCAGCCGCGGGAACAGCGAAAATACATACTCCAAATCGTCCTTCAGGTTATCATTGCGCAGATACGCACCAATGCGCAGATTTTCCATAACCGTCAGGTTCGGGAATACCCGCCGTCCTTCCGGCACAAGCGTAATGCCCTGTGAAACGATAAAATCCGGCGTTTTGCCGACAATCTCCTGTCCTTTGAACTGTATGCTTGCCTGTTTGGGCTTCACCAGCCCCGCAATGGATTTCAGCGTGGTGGATTTCCCCGCGCCGTTCGCGCCAATGAGCGTCACAATTTCGCCCTCCGGCACAGCCATATCAATCCCCTTAACCGCCTCAATGCCGCCGTAGGAAACGACAAGGTTTTTGATTTCAAGAATATTACTCATCGTCAGCCACCCCCAGATACGCGTCAATTACCTTCTGATTGTTCTGTATTTCATTGGGAGTGCCGCTTGCAATCATTTTTCCGAAGTCAATGACGTAAATCCGGTCGGAAATATCCATAACAAGGTTCATGTGATGCTCAATCATGAACACCGTCAGATGGAACTGGTCGCGGATACGCTGTATAAACGCTGTCAATTCGTCCGTTTCCTGCGGATTCAGCCCAGCCGCAGGTTCGTCCAGCAAAAGGAGCGTCGGCTCTGTCGCCAGCGCGCGGGCAATCTCCAGATGCCTCTGCTTGCCGTAGGGCAGGGAACTGGCAATTTCGTCCTTCACGTCATACAAATCCAATATGCGGAGCAATTCCAGAGAATCCTCCTTCATTTTCTTTTCTTCCTTCCAGCTCAGCAGGAAGGTGTCCGCAAAAATGTTCGCCTTCATGCGCATATGCTTGGCAATCAGCACATTTTCCAACACCGTCAGCTCCTTAAAAAGCCGGATATTCTGGAAGGTACGGGCAATACCCATTTTTGTAATTTTATCCGGAGTCGGCTCAAGCGTTTTTTTATACTTGCCCTTATTTTCCCCCGCATAGAGTTTATCCATCTTGCCCTTGGGGAAATTGGAAATGATTTGTTTCCCGTGAAACGTTACCGCGCCGTTCGTCGGAGCATAAACGCCTGTAATCACGTTAAACGCAGTTGTTTTACCTGCTCCGTTAGGGCCGATGAGGGAAACAATTTCCCCTTCATGCACTTCCAGCGTCAGATTATTCACCGCAACAACGCCGCCAAACTGCATTGTGATATCCTGTACGGATAGAACTGTTTCACTCACGCGCTCTCACCTCCCGCAGAAGGCTTCGGGTCCTTCTTTTTGTCCAGCCGTTTCAGTATAAAATTCCAGTTAAATTCCTTTGTGCCCATAATTCCGCGCCGGAAGAACAGCACCACCAGCATCAGTATAATAGAAAATACGACCATACGGAAACCTGTTTTCAAAAACGGCACATGGAACGTACCAATATACATTTCCTGGTCCAAAAAGCGCAGCCACCATTCCCGCGCCGCAATCACAAGGAACGCGGAAAGCACGCTGCCCGTCATGGAGCCCATGCCGCCGATTACAACAATCAGCAGAATATTATACGTCAGAGTGACGTTAAATGTCGTAGATGTAATCGCGCCCAGAAACATTCCCATCAGCGCGCCGCCGATACCGGCGAAAAAGGAACTGATAATAAAAGACATCTGTTTATGCTTAGCAAGGTTGATGCCCATTGCCTCCGCAGCAATCTCGTCCTCACGAATTGCCTTAAACGCCCGTCCGTAGGAGGAACGCAGCAGAAGCGCGATAATCAGAATGCAGATTCCCGCAATCAGAAACGGGAAATAAAAATTCGGGAATTTCGGTATCATTTTCAGCCCGAGCGAGCCGTTCGTCACGCGGTTCATGGGCGTACTGCCTACAATAATACGCACAATCTCCGCAAAGCCCAGCGTCGCAATAGCAAAATAGTCACTTTTCAGCCGCAGTACAGGCGCACCAATGAGAGCCGCCAGCACTGCCGCAACAAGCCCTGCCGCCAGCAGTCCGCCCCAGATGGGAAACTGAATGTTTGCCAGCCAGTCTGCCACGCCATAAAGATAATACACGCCAGAGCGGCTGCCAACAGGAATCGTAAAAATTGCAAACGTATACGCACCGACCGCCATAAAGCCTGCCTGTCCCAGAGAAAACAGCCCCGTAAAGCCGTTCAGCAGGTTCATCGAAACAGCAACAAGCGCATAAATCGCGCCGAGCTGCAAAACTGTACGGAGCATAAACGTCGGCTTTGTATAGGTATTTACACAGTACCTGTCTCTTATACACATCTCCGAGCCCACGAGACG
>CAMQRG010000050.1 GCA_947036475.1 uncultured Clostridia bacterium | reverse complement strand
ATAAGAGACAGGCCCCAGACCCCGCAAGACCTTGAGGGCTCTGCCCCCACCCCCCGCTGGGGCATCATGTCCCAGACCCTGATTTGCGCAAAGCAGAGCTTTGCGCGAAAAAAGGGAAGGCTTTTGGAAGAAGGGTGGCAGTCTGAATTCGGATTTTATGTTTTCCGGCACGCGGACGCGTGGCGGCAGGAGGGTCAAGGGGTGTGCCCCTTGCAGGGAGCGGGACAGAGTCCTGCGGTCTTTGTTTCGGCACGCGGACGCGTGGCGGCAGGAGGGTCAAGGGGCGCGCCCCTTGCAGGGTGCGGGACAGAGTCCTGCGGCTTTAATCTTTATGAAGTTACGCCGCGTAGCGGTTTAACGATATAAAATTTTTATCTTTGAAGGAGATGATTTTGCTATGTTCGAATTAGAACAGATCCGTCTGGGCCTTACGGCGTACGACGAAAAATTAGAGGAAATGGGGGCTTCACTTTGACGTCGCTGGCGCGAAGGAGAAGATAACCGAACTGGAAGAATTGTCCGCTGACCCGGATTTCTGGAATGACCTGGAAAAGAGCCAAAAGACATTGCAGCAGCTGAAAGCACTGAAAACAAAGGTTGGCAGATACGAAGGACTTGTGACGAAATACGAGGATATTCTGACACTCATTGAAATGGGTATTGAGGAGCAGGATGACAGCGTATATGAGGAAGTCAGAGAATTGAACGATTCCTTTATGAAGGAATACGAGGAACTGCACGTTTCCACCATGCTGGACGGGGAATATGACCGGAATAACGCCATTGTTACCCTCCACGCCGGAACAGGCGGCACAGAGGCGTGCGACTGGACGAATATGCTCTACCGCATGTACACAAAATGGGCGGCAAAGGCTGGCTATGAAGTGGAACTGCTGGATATGCTGGACGGCGACGAAGCAGGGCTGAAATCTGTGACGATACAGATAAACGGCGAAAATGCTTACGGCTATCTGAAAAGCGAAAAAGGGATTCACCGTCTTGTGCGCGTTTCCCCGTTTGACAGCTCCGGCAGGCGGCATACATCTTTTGCGTCCTGCGACGTTATGCCGGAAATCGAGAATGATAATGAAATCGAGGTCAAGAACGACGACATTCGTATTGATACCTACCGGGCGAGCGGCGCGGGCGGCCAGCATGTCAATAAGACGTCCTCCGCTATCCGTATCACGCATTTCCCGACGGGAATTGTGGTGCAGTGTCAGGACGAGCGCAGCCAGTTCAGCAATAAGGAACGCGCGTTCAAGATGCTGAAAAGCAAGCTGCTGGCGCTGAAGATTGAGGAACAGATGCAGAAGCTTGCGGAAATCCGCGGGGACGTGAAGGAAATCGGCTGGGGCAGCCAGATTCGGTCGTATGTTTTCATGCCGTATACCATGGTAAAAGACCACCGGACGAGTGAGGAAACGGGCAATGTCAATGCTGTGATGGACGGGGAGATTGACCAGTTTATGGCGGCGTATCTGGCGTGGATTCATAGTTGATATTAAGACCTTGGGCTCTGCCCAAACCCGCCCTCTTTCTTGAAAGAAAGAGGGACAAAGAACTTTATTTTCAGCCGCATGAATATGCGGCTGGGTTGTTCACATTAAGATATATTTTCCCGCCATGCTTTGTATGGCGGAAAAAGGGTCAAGGGACATTGTCCCTTGCAGGGGATTGGGGACAGAGTCCCCAAGGTCTTAACATGTTTTAAGGAGAAACGGGTTTGAAAGAAATCAGGATAACGGCACAAGAGGAAAACCAAAGGCTGGATAAGTTTTTGCTGAAATATATGAACAAAGCCTCGAAGGGTTTTTTGTATAAAATGCTGCGGAAAAAGCGCATTAAGCTGAACGGCGGCAGGGCGGAGGGCAGTGAGCTGCTCCGCGCTGGTGATACGCTTCAACTTTACCTTGCGGAGGAAACAATAGATTCCTTCACAGAGGAAAAAACGCTTGCTCCGGCGGAACGCCATTTCGGCATTGTCTATGAGGACGATGATATCCTTGTGGTTTCCAAGCCTGCGGGGCTTTTGAGCCATCCGGAAAAAAGTACCGACATGGATACGCTCATCGACCAGATATTGTATTATCTGCACGAAAAGGGGCAGTATACTCCAAAAGGGCAGAACGGTTTTACGCCCGCGCTCTGCAACCGGCTTGACCGCAACACCAGCGGCATCGTTATTGCGGGAAAGACGCTGCGCGGTGTGCAGGCGGCGAATGAAACCATACGCGGGCATGGGCTGGAAAAATATTACCTGACGCTTGTGGCTGGTGAAATTCACGAGGCTGGTGAGATTACCGGCTTTCTGCAAAAGGACGGGGAGCGGAATCAGGTGCACCCCGCAAGCCCCGAAACCGGAAGGCGCGCTGTAACGAAATACCGCCCTGTGCGCTGTGAAAAAGGCTATACTCTGCTGGAAATACTGCTTGTGACAGGGAAAACCCATCAAATCCGTGCGCATATGCAGGCTATCGGGCACCCTGTTGTGGGCGACAGGAAATATGGCGATGAAAAGGAAAACCGCAGATTCCGAGAGGATTTCGCGCTTTCCAATCAGTTCCTGCATGCGGGCAGAATCATCTGGCGCAGACCGGAAGGCGCACTGGACTATCTGGCAGGAAAGGAAATGACGGCACCCTTGCCGAAAACGCTGCAGACTGTCTGCGGCGGCATTTTTGGCGGGGAAACATAACAGTACCGAGGAGGAGAGAAGATGAAAGCCATCATCTTGGCAGCGGGCTATGCGACAAGGCTTTATCCCCTGACGCGGAATAAGGCGAAGGCTCTGCTTCCTATCGGCGGAAAGCCGATGATAGACTATATTGTGGAACAGATGGATACGGTCGCGGAACTGGACGAAATCTATGTTGTGACGAACAGCCGTTTTGCCGCGCAGTTTCGGGAATGGGCGGCGCAGGCGCAGAGCTGTCTGCCAATTTCCATACTGGACGACGGTACAACGAGTGACGAAAACCGGCGGGGCGCGATCGGCGATATTTCTTTTGTGATTAACGAAAAGCAGATTGACGATGAGCTGATGGTGGTCGCTGGGGACAATTTTTTCACATACTCTCTCCGGGACTATGTGGCGTATTTCCACGAAAAAGACTGCGACTGTGTTTGTGTAAAGGAATGGCCGGATAAAAAAATGCTTTCTCAGTTCGGTATTGCCCTGCTGAGTTCGGACGGGCTTGTGCTGGACATTGAGGAAAAGCCGGAACAGCCAAAGTCAAATATGGCGGTGTTCGCGGCGTACCTTTACAGGCGGGATACTGTGCCTTTGTTCGCGGAATATCTTGCGGCGGGCAATAAGCCGGACGCGCCGGGGAACTTTCCTGCATGGCTCTACCGCCGGAAAGAGGTCTATGCATATGTATTTGATGGCGAATGTTACGACATCGGCACGCCGGAAAGCTATGAGGAAGTACAGCGGCTGATGGCGGAGGGGAAATTACTTCCACAGAAATAAGAAACCATAAAGGATACCTTGTCAGGCTGGCAGGGTATTTTTTGTGCAGACGGGCTCGGAGTATATACAAAAGGCTGGAAAATATCGGTTTCCAGCCTTCAGACTGTCAAAAAAGTTTTTTTGTGTCGCGGAAGGGTTCGGGAAACGAAGCGTTTCCTGAGTGGAATCCGCCGTGCGGTCGGCAAAGCCGACTGCTGGCCAACAGCGGCTCCGCCGCTATACGGCAGGACGGGCTTTGCCAGTTCGAGGAAAAGGGCGAGTTTCAAGGCTTTCTTGAAAGCCGATGGAAAGAGTCCCTTTATACCGATAGTTCCTCACAAAAGGCTTGAAGGCGAAGCCTGAGCCTTTTGTGATGTATTGAGGTTTCGTTTAAGGCTCTGTTACGGACGAAAGCACAGAGGATTGCAGAAATTCCTGAATAAAGCGCCGGGTCCGTTCAGGGGATTCATATGCCTTGCAGAAAGCAAACTGCGCGGAAAGCCCGTCGATTTCCTCCATTGCGTTTTTACATTCCAGCATTTTTTCCATTGGAAGCTCCGATGCGTCTGCAAAATCCAGATGCGCAGGGTTTAAGCGGTGGCTTTGTATGGCGTAATTCAGCCTGTTTTTGCAGCGGCATTTTCCGTTGCCGTATTCGCCGCAGTAGGCGGAAAGGAAATCTGCCATTTTCCGACGGATACGGGAAAGACGCTGGCGGTAAGCCTCCGGCGTGATACCAAGGATTTCCCCGGCGATGCGGCTGTCGATGCCGAACATTGTACCGAGTATAAAGATACAGCGGCTTTCTGCGTCCAGGCATTGCAACATAACATTTGTACAGGAGAGCTTCAGTTCTTCGGCAAGCAGTTCTTTTTCCACGCCCTGTGTCATATCCGGGATTCCGTCAAGCGGGGCGTTGACAATATCCGCCGCATAAAAATCGAAGCTCAAAGGACGTTGGGCAAACATGTGTTTTTTGCAGGGAATCAGCGTATTTACCGCGATGCGGAATACCCATGTGGAAAAAGCACATTCCTTGCGGAAGGACGGAAGGCTTGTCATTACTTTCAGGAGAATATCCTGAGCGGCATCTTCCGCATCGGGGAATGTGCCAAGCATGCGCAGAGAAAGGCTGAACACCTGTCCCTGCACGTCTGCAAGCAGTTTTTCCATTGCGGTTTTGTCCCCGGCGGCAGCTTTGTCAACCAAGGCGAAAATTAATTCGTTTTTATTCGTGTTGTTTTCCATAGTTTCGACCTCCTTATATGATTAGACAGGGAAACGGGGGTTTTGTGACAAAAAAAGTTTTTTTTATTTTACGGCCTTCGGAAAGGAAAAACAAGGGCTATTTTCCATGCGGGGGTTACGGAACAGGGCTATGTATGGTATACTGTCTGTGTATAAAAGAGAAAGATAGGAGTAGCAGGAAAAGAAAGGAGCGGGAACATGGAAAACAGAAAACTTTGGGAACAATACGCAGTATGGAAAAAGGAATACCGCTGGGTTGACCTGACAAGGGAGCTTTCCACAGAAACAGACCACTGGTCTGGCTTTGACGCAATGAAGGTGGAGGTTCCCTTTGATTACGCTGAGGACGGCTTTTATGCACATACATATACTATGGTGAGCCAATACGGCACACATATCGATGCCCCCTGTCATTTTGTGAAGGGTAAACGCACGCTTGACCAGATTATGCCGGAGGAAATGGTGCTGCCGCTCTGTGTGATTGATGTGGCGGAGCAGGCTGCCGCAAATCCTGATTTTATATGCAGTACGGCGGAGATTTTGGCATGGGAAGAAAAATACGGCAGGATACCTGACGGGGCGTTTGTGGCAATGCGCACAGATTGGAGCAGGCGCGCAGATATGGACAATATGGGAGAGGACGGCGTGAAGCACTTCCCCGGCTGGGGCATGGACGCGCTGAAATTCCTTATTGAAGAACGGAATGTTACAGCGTTTGGGCATGAGCCGAAGGATACAGATGCGGGCATAGAATCTGCGGTAAATGGGTATGCTGGGGAATATTACCTGTTGGAGCAGGAGCGTTACCAAATTGAGCTGATGTGCAACCTGGACCAGCTGCCAGCAGCCGGTGCGCTGATTTTCTGCGGCTTTCCCAAGGCAAAGGGCAGCCCGGGATTTACGGCAAGATGCCTTGCGCTCTGCCCGAAAGCGTGATTTGCAAAAAATTTCTGTCCCCGTATCCCATACGGTGGGTAGCCGGATAAAGGAGGGGCGCGCCCCAAGTTCTTTTTTAGGAGGATAAATATGGAAACACTGAAAAATCTGGACTGCGGCAAGGTGTTTTATTATTTTGAAGAAATCTGTAAGATACCGCATGGCAGCGGCAACGAAATGGCTTTAAGCGATTATATTGTACGTTTCGCAGAGGAACGCGGGCTTTATTGCCGCCAGGATGACCGTTACAATGTTGTGGTTAAAAAGCCCGGCTCGGCAGGCTGTGAAACTGCGCTGCCGTTAATCGTGCAGGGGCACATTGACATGGTTTGTGAAAAAAATGCGGACATTGCGCATGATTTTCAGAACGACCCGCTGGATTTGTATATCGACGGGGATTTCATCCGCGCAAGAGGAACAACACTGGGCGCAGACAATGGCATCGCTGTGGCGTATATGCTGGCGATGCTGGAGGACGACACGCTCGTTCACCCGCCGCTGGAAGCTGTTTTTACCGTTGAGGAAGAAATTGGCATGGGCGGTGCGGCGGATTTTGACGCGTTCGATTTGGAGGGCAAACGGTTCCTGAATATGGATACGGAAGTGGAAGGGGACCTGCTTGTCAGCTGCTGCGGCGGACGCAGAATGCGGGTCTATCTGCCTGCGAAGCGGGAAACGTGCCCGATGGATAAAACGGTGTTCGCGGTACGTATCCGCGGTCTGAAAGGCGGACATTCCGGTGCGGATATCCATTTGCAGCGGGCAAGCGCAAACCGCCTTTTGGGGCGCACGCTTTATGCTCTGCGGGAACTGGCGCCGTATCATCTGGTACAGGCGGACGGCGGAAACATGGATAACGCCATTTGCCGCGAGGCGGACGCTGTTATCCTGATTGCACCGGAGCAGGAGTGCGCGGTGCGGAATCTGCTTGCAGAACTGGAAAAAATGTTTCAGGAAGAATATATTTCCCGGGAAACTGCCATAACTATAACAATGGAGCCGGTGCAGGAGGAAATTCAGCAGACGCTGACAGACGAAACGCGTGACCACGTAATCACGCTGCTGATGCTTCTGCCGTATGGCGTGCAGACGATGAGCTGGGACATGGAGGGACTTGTAGAAAGCTCCAGCAATATCGGGATACTGAAAACAAGGGAAGAAGATATCTTCATTGACAATGCAGTACGCAGCTCTGTGGAAAGCCGGAAGGAGTTTATCTGTCAGAAGATACAGGAGGTTGCCGCACTTTGCGGCGCGAAAACGGAAGGGGTACATGATTACCCCGGCTGGAAATATGAGCCGGACTCTGAGATTCTGGAGATTTTCCGACAGGCGTATATTGACCTGCGCGGGAAAGAGCCGAATGTGCAGGCGATACATGCCGGCGTGGAATGCGGGCTGTTTTCGCGGAAAATAGAAGGGCTGGATATGATTTCCATTGGGCCGGATATGTTCGATGTGCATACGCCAGATGAGCGTCTTTCTATTTCTTCGACAGTGCGTGTGTGGGAATATTTGAAAGAGGTTTTGAAACGGCTGGTATGAGAAAGACCTTGGGACTCCGTCCCAATCTCTGCAAGGGGCTTCGCTTCTTGACCCGTTTGCCGCAAAACTGCGTTTTGCGGGGGTTATTTTCAAGAATTTTGCAACCAGAAAAAGTCATGTGTTTTCCGATTGCAAAAAATATCCCATTTTCAGCGTGCTTTTGTACGGCTGATAGAAGGGTCAAGGGATAATGTCCCTTGCAGAGTGCGGGACAGAGTCCTGTGCTCTTCATCATTTTTCAGAAAGAAGGCGGGATATGCGGCTTCCTTGGAACAGGAAATATCTGGAAATCTGTTTTCATGTTTTAGTTACAGTTCTGGCTCTTGCCGGAACGGGGCTTCTCCTGTTCCGCCTTCCTGCGGCGAAAAATGTCATATTGCATACGGTGGGGAAAACCCTCACCGTTTTCGCGCCCGTACTTTGGGCGTTGCTTTTTACCCTCCTGCTGGAGCCGCTTGTCGGGTTTTTCCAGCGGCAGTATGAAAAACGCTGCTCCCTTCGCCGCCGCAGCCGTATCCACAGCCGCAGGGCGGGAACGGCGTTTGCCTATCTTTCTGTTCTGCTGTTTTTGATTCTGGCGGGTGGCTGGTCAGCAAAAAAAATTGGCGGGACGGATTTGGAGCGCATCGCGGAGCAGATTGGCGGGTATCTGCGCAGTGCGGGCGACCTGCTGGTGCTGCTGAACCTCAAGCTCGCGGAGTATGGCGTTCTGCGGAATGTGGAAGGCATGCTTTCCGCATGGACGGACGAACTGACGGAATGGATACAGTGGAAAATTCTCAGCATTGCGGGGATTCTGCCGGGGTTGGGCGGCAGCCTGCTGGACATTATTATTGGTGCGACGGCAGCGTTTTATTTCCTGATGGAAAAGGAAAAAATACTTGCTTTTCTGCGGGAGGCATCGTCGGTCTGCTTCGGGGAAGGCTTCACGAAGGGCGCGCGGCGGATTTTTCGTGAAATCTATTCTGTTTTTTCGGGCTACCTGAGCGGGCAGATGCTGGACGCGGCGATTATGGCGGTGCTTTTTTCGGCGGCGTTTTCGGTGGTCGGGCTGCCATACGCTGTTTTACTGGGGGTGATTTCGGGTTTTTCCAACCTGATTCCCTATTTTGGGGCGGTGATGGCGTTCCTGCTGGCGGTATTTACCGGCCTTTTGAGCGGTACGCCGCTGAAAGCCTTATATGCCTCTATACTGATTCTGCTGTTGCAGCAGGTTGACAGCCTGTTTATTGTGCCGCGTGCAGTCGGCAGGCGGGTAGAACTGCATCCGGTGCTGGTACTGCTTTCGCTGGCGGTGTTCGGGCGGCTGATGGGCTTTTGGGGGCTCTTGTTTGCAGTACCGCTCGGTGCGCTGCTGAAAAATTTCTTTTTCTGGTTTTATGAGCGGCGCAGACATGTAAAAGAGAGCAGGGAATAAAATTTTTCCTGTTTTCAACAATTTTTGCGCCAAAAACCACTTTTTTTTGCGGGGGATTTGGTGTATAATTCAATTGTATGGAAAGGATACTACCCCAAATGGGCGAAGGCTAGAAAGGCGGTAACGATATGAAGGGTTTGGTAAAGGACTCGATGGGTGACCTTTTGAAAGTGCATATTGTCAGGAACGAGGCCTGCGGCGAATGCAGGGCGTGCTTTTCGGGCTATATGAAAAAAGATATGGAGATTGAGGCGAAAAACCTTTGCGACGCGGAGGTTGGCGACTGGGTAGAGCTGGAATTACAGGAAAACGCATTCATGAACGCGGTGCTGATACTGTACGGTATTCCGTTAGTGGGCTTTTTGGCAGGAATACTGCTGGGCTATTTCGTGGTGGGGCAGTTCCTGCCGATTTCGGAAAGCCTGACGGCGGTTGTATTCGGTTTCCTGGGGATTTTTCTGTGCTATAAGTGGATTAAAAGCCAGAATCCGCGCTGGGAAAACGGAAAATACCGTCCGCTGGCGGTCAGCCTTGCCGAAGAAGGCGAGGAAGGCTGTCAATAAGGAAAAGATTTATGGGCTTCTCTGCGGATTGTGGAGAGGCCTTTTTATCTGCAAAGGGGGAAGTATGGTGAAAGGAATTATCTATGCGGTATGGTTTTGCCTGATTCTGGTGCTGTCAGGCTGTGCGGCGAAAGTAACGGAATGGAACGGGAAAACGGAGTATTACGCGCAGGTCTGTATGACGATCGACCCGACAAATCTGCAAGAATATGTTGACGCGGTAGATTATGTATTTGTTGGAACGGTACAGGAAACCATCAAAAATGTAATATCTGAAAAAGATTATTATAGTACATACAGAATACATGTAGACAAAAATCTCAAGGGGGAGCTTGCAGAAAGCGTTATATGTGCGAAAGAGGGCGGGCTGAGAAAAGACGGGACAATGCTCCTGGTGTTCTCCGGCGAGAAAAAGGATACGGGCATTCCGGAAGATGGGAGGCAGTATATTTTTATGGCATACACACAGCCGGACGGAAGCCTGCTGTTGTCGACATTTTTGGACGACCGCCCGTACAGCGCGGAACTGCTTCAGGAATATTTGGAATATTGCGAAAATGAGATTCCTTCTGACGGAGAATTTACTGCTTTAGATGATGTCCGTAGTGAGGAAGAATAACGCAGGGCATTGATATGTCCTGAAAACAGACTGCCTTTGTCCGTTATGGGAATATATGTTCCCATAACGGACAAAGGCAGGAGAATGCCGTCTGGCGGAAAGATTTTATATCTTTCAGTCTGGGCGGTTATTTTTTTGAAAATAGCGTTTATTTTTTTCCACAGCTTCATCGTTTGGCTTGAACAGCCCTGCCATGTCGTTATACATTTCTGCTTTTTCCCGATCGCCGAGTCTGTCATAGCAGACACAAAGCTGTATGCAGGGCAGATAGCCATAACATTCCTCCTGCACGAAAGCGCCGCTTTCCCTGCGTTTTTCGGCACGCAGGGCGTTTTCATACCAGAAAGCCGCCTGTTTCCAATCTCCCTGTACAAAGAAATGCCAGCCCAGCGCACAGCATAACTCGCCGCCGGGGACGGCATATGCCAGCCCGTTCAGCAGGCTTTCGAGTGCTTCTGCTTCTTTACCCAGCGCGGAAAGGCAGTCTGCAAGCTGGCGGCAGGCTTCGAGCTTATTTTCCAGCCAGCCTTTCGGGTTTTTCAGAAACTGCCGGAACATTGCCGCGCTTTCGGCGTATCGTTTATGGGAATACAGCTCCCGCGCGTAGTAAAATTCTTCGCGGGGACCCAGCACTGCACCCTCCGCAAGCATGGTCTCATAAATGCGGAGATTCCGGTCGGAAAAGCCCTGTTTTACTTTCCGGTGCTGTATGTGGATTTCCGTATGGCGGATTACGCCGAACGGCGGCACAACCTCATGCACGCGTCCCTCCCAGCGTGCCGGCGGCACATTGCGCAGAAGCCGCTCCCGATAATAGGAAAACACAGGGACGCCGTTTTCGTCAAAGGCAGTGTCATAGGGCGTCATGACGACATCGCAGGGGTTGTTGTCCAGCTCCGCTTTGAAGGCAAGCAGCTTTTCGGCGTCCGGCGCGGGGAGGACATCGTCCGCGTCCAGCCACATCAGGTAGTCCCCGGTTCCTTTGGAAAAGGCAAAGTTGCGGGCGGCGGCGAAATCGTCCCGCCAGACGAAATCATAGATTTTATCTGTAAATTCTGCGGCGATTTCCTTTGTCCTGTCTGTTGAACCTGTATCCACAATGATGATTTCGTCAACAGCTCCTGCCGCGCTTGTCAGGCAGCGTCGGAGCACATCCTCCTCATCCCGAACAATCATGCATAAACTGACTGACGCCATCGCAATTCCTCCTTTTGCCGTATACTGCCATGATACTGTCTCTTATACACATCTCCGAGCCCACGAGACGCTACGCTATCT
>CAMQRG010000049.1 GCA_947036475.1 uncultured Clostridia bacterium | reverse complement strand
CAGCAGTGCGCGTTTTTACGCTTCAGATGGCAGTATGGGGCGGTGGCAGGAAACAGAAATGCTTTCCAACGGAGAGGAAATGCAGACAGTTGTGACGCCGCTGGATTACCGTGAAGACGGCAAATCGTACATTCTTTTTGTGAAAAAACTTGATGTGCAGAAAAGTGAAGGGATTGCGCTGACCCATATAGGTGTAGTGGTAGACCTTTCCGTTTTCCAGAAAACCTTTGACGCGGAGCTGTTCCAGAACAGGAGCCATGTTTACGTGGTAAACCCTGACGGGTACAGCCTGTACCGGCATGAATGTGTCGGCGGTTTTATTGACGATTATGATATTCTGGGCACGCTGGAAAAAAACTGCGAATTCATTCATGGAGGCAATACGGAAAATCTGCACAGAAATCTGCAGGAGAGAACAAGCGCGGGCTATGAGTTTTACTTTGGGGAAGAACGTTATTTTGTCGCGGCTTCGCCCGTCAGACAGACGAATTGGGCTGTGCTGACGTTTGTCCCGACAGAAGTTCTGTCGGCGGGTACAACGTCGTTCCTGAACATGGCGGTCGTGTATGTTTCAGTGATTGCTTCGATGGTTGTGCTGATGATGGGGCTGCTGATGTTCTTTTTTATCTCCAAACGGGGCGACCGCCGGATTATTGCGCACCAGAGGCAGGCCAATGCGATGCTGAAAGATGTTGCCGATGCCGCGAATGCCGCAAGCAATGCAAAGAGTGATTTTCTTTCCCATATGTCGCACGATATCCGTACGCCTATCAACGGCATTATGGGCATGACGGAGATTGCACTGAAAAACATTGATGACAAAGACCGGGTTTTGGACTGCCTGCAAAAAATAGACGGTTCATCAGGGCATCTGCTGAGCCTTGTCAATGACGTGCTGGATATGTCGCGCATTGAAAGCGGGAAGGTGCAAATCAGTCATAAACCGCTAAATATTCTGGAACTGCTCCGGCATTGTTCCTCTATTATCAGTGGGCAGCTGCAGGGACGGAACGTATTGTTTGCAGAGGAGTTTGAAAGTATAGAAAATCCGCATATCCTCGGAGATGAACTGCATCTGCGGCAGGTATTGATTAATATTCTCGGCAATGCAGTGAAGTTTACGCCGGACGGCGGAAAGATATACTTCCGTGTGCGAGAGTTTTCGGCAGAGGGAGAAGCGGCGCGGTTCCATATTGAGATAGAGGATACGGGAATCGGCATGAAGCCGGAATTTCTGCCGCATATTTTCGAGCCTTTTGCACAGGAAGACGGCGGCAACCGCAGCAGCTATAAAGGTACCGGTCTGGGTATGTCCATCACCAAAAAATTTATGGACTTGATGGGTGGTACGATAGAGGTACAGAGTGAGCTGGGCAGAGGTACGCTGTTCCGGCTGGAACTGCCCGCGGAAATCGACCGCGAATGGCAGGAGGAACAGGAGCCTGAGGGACAGCAGATAACGCTTGCCGGAGCGCGTGTGATTCTTGCAGAGGATAATGATTTGAACATGGAGATTGCGGTTTTCATGCTGGAAAGCCTTGAAATAGAAGTAACAGCGGTGACGGACGGGAAAGCGGCTCTGGACGCTTTTGCTGCTGCCGCACCGGGAACATTTGACGGGATACTGATGGATGTCATGATGCCTGTGATGGATGGGCTGGCGGCAACGCGGGAGATTCGTGCACTGGAACGGGAAGATGCAGGGACCATTCCGATTATCGCCATGACAGCCAATGCTTATGATGAGGACAGAAGGAAATGTATAGAGGCGGGGATGAACGCCCACATGTCCAAGCCGATTGACGGAGAAGTGCTGCGGAAAATGCTTGCGCAGTATATCCAGCTGGAACGGCATATCTGAAAACGAGTGCAGTATATGAAAAGAGCCTGCGGCATATGGAATATATTCCAGCCGCGGGCTTTTTCCGGTTCAGGCGGTTTTGACGTTTTTTGGAAAAATCCACAAAATTACGCGGACAAAATTGGTTTTTGTTTTGCTGTGAAAGTACAAATTGCCAAACGAACGGGAAGAAGCGTGCAAAATCGTTGACAATTTTATGTATGCGGGGTAAAATAAGGAGGAACAAAATGCTCATGTTGTATATGAGCGTTTGTTTCTTACAAACAAATCCTATGTGAAAAAAGAAAGGGAGAGGACTATGAAAAAAATGCTTTCATTACTGCTCGCTTCCGCACTGACAGTGTCCATGCTGGCAGGCTGCGGCGGCGGGAACGATGCGCCGGCAGCGGATAATGCGGATTCTGAGGGCGAAGGCGGAAAGGTTTATAAAGTATGTAACCTTGTAAACGGCAACCTTGGTGACAAATCCTTCTTTGACTCCGCAGAAGCGGGACTTCAGGAGCTGAAGGCAGCAGGCAGGATTGAATATGACAAGGCAATCGAAATGGGCGGTACAACAGAGGACGAGGTAAAATGGGAAGGCATGCTGGAGGAAGTTTCCGCATCCGGCGAATACGACCTGATTATCGTAGGTACATATCAGATGCCTGAGTATCTGAAAAACGTATCCGAGAATTACCCTGACCAGAAATACCTGATTTATGATGATACAACATATGTTCTGCCTAACGTGGTAAACGTAAACTATAAGCAGAATGACCTTGGCTACCTGGTAGGTACATTCGCGGCGGCTATGACGACAGAAACAGGCGTTGAAGGCATCAATGAAGATGCAGTAGTCGGCTTTGTCGGCGGCGTGGACAGCCCTGTTATCAATGACTTCCTGTATGGCTTCCTGCTGGGTGCGCAGGCAGTAAACCCTGATATCAAGGTTGACACAAGATACACAAACAGTTATGTTGACCCCGCAAAGGGCAAAGAGCTTGCAGAATCCATGATTAACGATAATAACTGCGACATCATCTGGGGTGTTGCGGGTAACTCCGGCAACGGCGCGGTTGAAGCGGCTATGGAAACAGGCAAGGCTTATTTCATCGGCGTTGACTCCGACCAGGAAGTTACACTTCCCGCTGAACAGGCTGCAATCACACTGACATCCGGTCTGAAGAACATTGACAAATCTCTTGTCTGGATTTTCGATGAATGGGATGCAGGCAGAGAGCACTGGGGCGAACATATCCTGCTTGGTATGAAAGAAGACGGCATTGGCATTGTTACAGATAAGAACTATGACAAGATGGTTCCCGATTCCGTTAAGGAAAAAGTAAGTGCTGCAATCGAAGCAGTTGCAAGCGGCGAAGTTGTAGTTCCTACGGCAATCGGCGATGAAAGCAATGCGGTTGTAGAACTGAGAGAATCTATGAAGCCTTAATGCGGAGTGCATTGACAGCTTTTTGAAACTTGAAGGGGGGCGGATTCGCTCCCCTTTTTCAAAGTAAGGATAGCTGTGCCATGGGAAAAGCCTTTTGCGGTGTTTTACGAACGGGGAAGGTTTTTTTCAGGACACAAAAAACGAAATGCAATAAAGAAAACGTAAAAAGAAATGCAGGCGGCTGTGCCGGAAACGCGGGAAACGGTGTTTTGGGCGATGTTTGAGAGAGGCAAAAAGGAGGGGTGTCTATGGGTGAGCAGGAGTATGTTGTCCAGATGAAGGGCATTACAAAAGTTTATCCCAATGGTGTCGCTGCAAATCAGGGTGTGGATTTCAACGTGAAGCGGGGGGAGATACACGCTTTGATGGGTGAAAACGGCGCTGGGAAATCTACGCTGATGAAAATGCTGTTTGGATTGGAACAGCCAACGGAAGGCGAAATTTTCATCAACGGAAAAAAAGAAACGCTTTCTTCGCCAACGGTTGCCATTTCCAAAGGGATTGGCATGGTGCACCAGCATTTTATGCTTGTGCCGAATCTGACAGTTGCGGAGAACATGGTGCTTGGCATGGAACCAAAGCAGAAATCGCTGTTTTTGGATTACAAAAAAGCGGTAGAGATTACAAAGGAATATGCCCAGAAGTATAACCTGCAAGTTGATCCGGACGCGAAATTGCGCGATATTCCGGTCGGCATGAAGCAGAAGGTAGAGATATTAAAAGCATTGGTGCGCGGTGCAAAGATATTGATTCTGGACGAGCCTACTGCCGTTTTGACGACACAGGAAACGGAAGAACTGTTCAAAGAACTGGTGCAGCTTAAGGAGCAGGGCTATACCCTGATATTCATTTCCCATAAGCTGAACGAAATCAAACAGATTACAGACCGAATGACTATTATGCGCGGCGGTAAATCCATGGGCGTTTACAATACGGCTGACGTTTCCAAGGAGGAAATCTCCCGCCTGATGGTAGGGCGCGATGTTATCCTGACGGTGGAGAAGGAGAAGGCTGTGCCGGAGGAAGTCGTGCTCAAGGTCAGGGATTTGGAATATACGAACGAGTGGAACAAAAAAATGCTGGACAAGATTTCTTTTGACGTACGCAAGGGTGAAATACTGGGCGTTGCGGGTGTTGAGGGCAACGGACAGAGAGAACTGGTGGATATGCTGTTCAGCCTGAATACGCCGGACGGCGGCGCGGTTACGGTCAACGGGGCTTCTGTGCTGCATAAGTCCCAGCGTGCGGTGCGTGACCTGGGCGTTTCCCTGATACCGGAGGACCGCATGACATTCGGCATTGCAGGCACCGGAACAATTGAGGAAAACCTGATGTCCGACCGCGTTGCAAGCAAACGCTACAACAAAGGGCCTTTGTTTGACATGAAGGCAATGCATGAGGACAGCGACCAGCTTATCGTGGATTACAAGGTGCTCTGCAAATCCAGAAAGCAGCAGGTTGGCATGCTTTCCGGCGGGAATATTCAGAAGGTCGTTGTTGCGCGGGAATTTTCCTGCAATCCTGTCCTTATCATAGCGGACCAGCCGACGCGCGGCATTGACGTAGGCGCAACGGAGTTTATTCGTAAAAAACTTGTGGAACTGAGCAGGGCAGGAGCCGCAGTGCTTCTGGTTTCGGCAGATCTGAATGAGGTTATGGAGCTTTCCGACAGCCTGATTATCATGTGCAATGGTAAAATTGCCGCGTATTTTGAAGATACCTCCAAGCTGGACGATACTGTAATGGGCGAATACATGCTTGGTCTGAAACAGCAGGACGAGGAGGAAGTAAGGAGGGTGCAGCATGAAGCATAAACGGAAATTTATGTTTGAAATGATTCGGGGGCTTGCGGCAATTGTGATTGCGATTGCAGTGGCGTTTGTCCTGATACTGCTTTCCTCCGACAGCCCGGGAACGGCTTTGGAATGTCTGCTGATACGTCCTGTTTTCAGCGGCGGTTCACTGAACGTAAAATCCATCTGGGCGATTCTGGGGCGCATGACGCCTATCATATTTACGGGCCTTGGCGTATGCGTGATGTTTTCCGCGAATCAGTTTAACCTTGCGGGCGAAGGCACGACCATGCTGGGCGGTTTTATCGGCGGCCTGATAGCAATTTACATACCCATGAGCGCGGGCCTGCATCCGGCGGTCTGCATACTGGCGGGGGCGGTTGTCGGCGGTCTGGCAATGTTGATTCCCGCGATTATCAAAGTGAAGCTGAATGCCAGCGAAATGGTATGCTCGCTGATGCTGAACTATGTCATTATGTACATCATATTGCATTTCCTGAATAATACCTTTGCAGACAGGAGTAAGGGTGCGACGCAGACGTATCCTTTCCTGGAAACGGCAAAGGTGACAAAGCTGATTCCGGGAACAGAACTGACATGGGGCTTTTTGGCGGCATTGGCGGCAACGGCAGTGATTGCAGTATTTATGTTCCGTACACGCTGGGGCTATGCTATCCGCATGATTGGCATTAACGAATCTTTTTCAAAATACTCTGGCATGAAGGTCGGCGCGGTTATTATTGCGTCACAGGTTATCGGCGGTGTGCTTTCCGGTATGGGCGGCGCGATTGAGGCATTGGGACGATATAGTACGTTTCTTTGGAAGGAACTGCCCGGCTATGGCTGGACGGGCATGACGGTTGCAATTCTGGCGAAAAATAACCCGATTATGGTGCCGTTTGCCGCACTGTTCATTGCATATCTGAACAGGGGCTGTGAACTGATGTCTATTTACGCGGGCGTGCCTTCGGAAATGATTGATATTATTCAGGCGGTTATATTCCTGTTCTTTGCGGCGGAGCAGTTCATGGCGAAAACGCGCCAGAAAATTGTCGTAAAAGATGCAAAAGAAGAAATGCGTGAAAAACAGCTTGCGGCGGAAGGAGGGAATGTATAATGTTTGAGCAGTTGATAAGTATGGTTTTTACAACCAGCTTTGGCTATTCCATTATTCGTATCACTTCCCCGATACTGTTTGCGGCTTTGGCGGCCGTTGTGGCGGAGAAGGCCGGTGTTTCCAATATCGGTCTGGAGGGTATCATGGGCATTTCCGCGCTGTTTGGCGTGCTGTTTGCCTATTGGACAAATAACTGGCTGGTCGGCGTGCTTGGCGCGCTGGTGGTAGGTGCATTTTTAGGGCTTATTATGGGCTTCTTCGCGCTGAAACTGAAAACGGATATTATCCTTGCGGGTATTGCAATTAACCTGATGGGCGGCGGCGGTACGATATTCCTGCTGTACCTCTTTACAGAGCTGAAGGGCAATACCGCAAGCCTGACGACGCCGGCTATGCTGACGCCGAGAATCAACATTCCCTTGATTCAGGATATTCCTGTGCTGGGACCGATTTTTTCAGGACATTCCATACTGACATATGTGGCGTTTCTGCTGGTATTTGTGGTATGGGTGCTGTTGTATAAAACAGCAACAGGCCTGCAGATTCGTGCGGTAGGAGAAAACCCCAACGCAGCGGACAGTGTAGGCGTCAGTGTGCTGAAAATTCAGTATATTGCGCTGGCGATTTCCGGCGCGCTCTCCGGTCTTGGCGGGGCATATATGTCTATGTATTACTCACAGAGCTGGAACACAGGCATTATCGCCGGACGCGGGTTTATCGCGCTTGCGGCGCAGGCGATGGGGCAGGGCGAGCCTGTGGGGGCAATGCTTTCTTCACTGCTGTTCGGCTTTGCGAGCGCGCTTGGCAATAAGATGGAAGGTATGCAGGGCTTTTCGTCCTATCTTGTGGCGGCAATCCCTTACGCAGTGACGATTATCGGCCTTGTGCTCTATGCGGCAGCGACAATTAAGCGAATCAAAAAGACGCGGAAGTAAGGATAAGATTCTGCCTGTGGCAGTTTCAGGAAAACGGAGGAATATTGGAATGAAGAAAATACCTGTTATTCTGGAGGGTGACCCGGGGCATGACGACGCGATGGCGTGGGTGCTTGCGAACGCCAGCCCGGAGCTGGATATTCGTATGGTGGCTTCCAGCTGCGGCAACCAGACCATAGAAAAAACAACATACAATGCCAGACGTGTCTGCACATTGATTGGCTTGGACGTGCCGATGGCGAAGGGGCGTCCGCGCCCTCTGCTTGCGGAACCGATGGCGGCCGCTTCTGTACATGGGGAATCCGGCCTTGACGGTGCGGAACTTCCGGAACCTGCTTACCCGATGGAGGAAATGGATTCTGTCGCGCTGATGGCGAAAATCATCGGGGAAAGCAGCGAACCCATTACGATTGTGCCGACGGGTCCGCTGACGAACGTTGCGGCTCTGCTGATGGCGCATCCCGAACTGAAAGAAAAGATTGCCCGCATTTCCATGATGGGTGGCGGCGTGCAGTATGGAAACTGGTCGCCTGCGGCCGAGTTCAACATTTTGGTTGACCCTGAGGCAGCAGATGTTGTGTTCCGTTCCGGCATTCCGATTACAATGGCAGGGCTGGACGTAACGGAAAAAGCTCTGATTTTCCCAGAGGATTTCGAGAGAATCCGCGCGCTGGGGAATCCTGTTGCGCTGGTTGTGGCGCAGTGGCTGGAATTTTTCTATGAATTTCACCGCGAAATCGGTTACGAAGGCGCGCCGGTGCATGACGCTGTGGCTGTGGCCGCTCTGGTGCGCCCAGAGCTGATGGAAAGCCGCGATTTGTACGTACAGATTGAAACGAAAGGCGATTTCTGCCGCGGCGCAACGGTTGCCGATTTCAACAACAGACTGGGGAAGGCTCCAAATGCAAAGGTGCTGATGGGGATTGACCGTCAGGGCTTTGTTGACCTTCTGGTTGAGGCGATTGCGACATATGGAAAGGGGGAAAACGCATGAAAAAAATTCCTGTAATCATTGACTGTGACCCGGGGGTAGATGATACGGCGGCACTGCTGCTGGCGCACCAGATGCCGGAACTGGAAATACTGGCGGTGACGACGGTAGCCGGGAATGTGAGCGTAGACAAGACAACGATAAACGCAATGCGCGTGCGCAGGGCAAGCGGCGCGGACTATCCTGTTTTTTCCGGCGCGGAACACCCGATGTTCCGGGAGCCCGTTACGGCTTCGGGCGTACATGGTGAGGACGGCTTCGGCGGCGTGGAGATGGAAATTCCCGATGACGAAATTCCGGCAGAAAAGGCATGGGATGCGATGTACCGTATTGCGAAGGAACAGAAGGGCGAACTGACGATAGTTGCGACAGGCCCTATGACGAATCTTGGCATTGCGCTGTCAAAATATAAAGAGCTGCCGCAGCTTGTGAAACGCATTGTAATCATGGGTGGTGCGGCGATTGGTGGAAATGTTACGCCTGCGGCGGAGTTCAACATCTATGTTGACCCGGAGGCAGCGGATATGCTGTTCCAATCGGGGATACCGGTATATATGTGCGGGCTTGACGTAACCATGAAGGCATATATCACGCCGGAGGAACTGGAGAAAGTGGGGACTTTGGGCAGCCCACAGGCGAAGCTGTTTCATGACGTATTCCAGAATTTGCAGAAAAAGGCACTGGAAGAATGGAAACAGCCGGGCGTTGCCCTGCATGACCCTGTTGCAGTGATGTATGCGGCAGATGACAGCATTTTTGAAACGCATCATGTTGGCATTCGCGTAGAAACGAAGGGCAAAATTACGCTTGGCAAAACAGTAACAGACCTTTACAGCGACAAGCAGATGGAGCATAACGCCTATATTGTTATGGACGTGGACAGGGACGCATTTTTGAAAAAGGTTACGGATTTAATGGCGAAATATTGATGATTTTCGTTCCGAAAGGGCGCAGTTCAATTTTTGCAAGAAACCGGAGGGCTTTGGATATTTCAAAGTGCCTCCGGTTTTTATGGTTCTGCTCTCTGGTACAGATTTCGCCCGTAGGAATTATTTCGTTTCTATTGTTCTTCTGAAAGAAATGAAGATATGGCAAGCCTGTAGGTTCCTTTTCCGGTTTTGATTACAATTCCATCCACTTCATACTGATTCAGGATTCGTTGTAGTTGGCGAGTGCTGCAATTTAAGCGAAATGCAGCCTTCTGCAAACCTTTTAATTCCCCCTTACTGCATTTATACTGCATATAAGTCAGGACACGCTGCTTTAAGCTTGCAGGAGCAGCATCAATTGTTGTAATAGCTTCCATTTTTTGTGTTAACGATTCGCATAACAATCGCAGGAACTGGCAATTTTCCAGTAATGCGCTTCTGCTCGTTTCTATAGATAAAGCAAGGCAGATTACATCATCATTTGATTCGGCATAAACATTGCTTGGCTGGCGTAGGAAAATTTCCATTTCACCAAGTAAATCATTCTTTTGGCCATTTGCAAGGGAATATACCGTCCCATCATCTCTGATAAAATAAATACTGACAGAGCCTTGAATGATAATTTGGAATAAGTGTTCCTGCTGTAATGGCGCGGTAACCAATTCGCCTTTTTCATATTGTGCCACAAATAAATGTTCCTGTAATGTGCTCATTATGGATTCATACTTTGTATACTTAAGACAAGTTTCAATGAGCGTTTTATCATAATATCTTTTCATATATTTCTCCTTTAACAGGACATATGTCCTGTTTTATTTACCCATTATAGCTTATACTGACACAAAATACAAGGCTTGAAAGTATGGAGGTTAAATGGGATGACAACGGTATTTGAAGAAAAAAACATTTCAAAAGCGATTTTGCATATGGGATTGCCTGCTATGCTGGGGCAGCTTACAAATCTGATTTACAACATCGCGGATACTTTTTTTGTTTCTATGACAAAAGAACCTGCAATGATTGCTGCTGTTACATTATGTACGCCAATACTATTGATTATAATGTCTATTGCTTCTGTTTTTGGCATGGGCGGAAATAGCGTGATTGCCAGGCTTTTAGGGGAGGATAAACAGAAAGAAGTCAGAAGTACAATGAATTTTTGCCTGTATGCAATGGTGTTTGCTGGAATTATTATTCTTTTTGCCGGAATCCTCTGTATGGAGCCAATAGCGAAGATATCGGGGGCTGATGCAAAAAACATGGCTTATACCAATGATTACCTGAAATATATTTTTCTTGGAGCACCCTTTATTATCCTTTCCAATGGTTTGGTTCATCTTTTCCGCTCGCTTGGCTTTATTAAGGAAAGCACAATCGGATTGGCTCTTGGAAATACCATCAATATTGTTTTCGACTTTGTTTTTATCGTAGTATTGGAGTGGGGGACAGCTGGTGCTGCGCTTGCCACCTCTTTCGGTTTCTTCTGTTCCACGATTTATTATCTGGTTTGTATGGCTGCGGCAGCAAGAAAAGGCAATCAGCTGGTATCGCTTTCGATAAAACAATTTGCGCCATATAAAAGAATGGTCTGTAGCGTAGTGAGCATTGGGATACCCGGTGCGCTCATTACTGTTTTGCTCAGTGTATCCAATATTGTTCTCAACAACTTTATTGGGATTTATGGTTCCGATGCAGTTGCGTCATATGGAATTGCCTACAAAGTTGATATGGTTCCAATCATGTTGTCGGTTGGTCTTTCACAGGGAGTTGCCCCGCTTATCGGGTATTATTATGGCGCGGGAGAAAAAGACCGCATGTCACAGGCCGTAAAAACATCAACAATTTATGGAATCTTTTTGGGAGCAGTCTTTTTAGCTGTATTTTGTTTATTGGGAACGAAGCTGGCAAGCATATTTCTTCATGATGAACCACTTATACATCAGGCAGGATATTTTATCAGTATTTTAGGTCTGTCGGCACCAATGCTGGGCGTCATCAATATGATAACGAGTTATTTTCAGGCATTAGGCGCAGCAG